>JARBUB010000005.1 GCA_029239905.1 Clostridia bacterium | reverse complement strand
TTGGCACTCCCTATATCGTAGCTCTTCATTCTAGTTCAAATGAAACATCGAATACATTGAGCTTATGGAATATGATCAAAAGTGAGCTTTCCGATTGTATCATTGAAGAATTGCATGTAGAAAACGGTACAATTATGGATTGCAATGGCTGTTCATATAAGACCTGTTCCCATTACAGCAAGCAAAGCAGCTGCTTTTATGGAGGGGTATTGGTAAAAGAAATATACCCTGCAATCGAAAAGGCAGATGCAGTTATCTGGCTCTGTCCCAACTACAACGATGCGATTTCAGCTAATATTTCTGCTGTGATAAACAGATTGACTGCTCTTTATCGAAAGACTGGTTTTTACGACAAGGCCCTTTTTGCAGTTGTGGTATCAGGGAATTCGGGCAGTGACTCAGTGGCAATGCAGCTTCTAGATGCGCTATGCATCAACAAAGGCTTTTACCTCCCTGCTAATTTTTGCATTTCTGCTACAGCAAATGATCCTGGAGAAATATTAAAAGTAGAAGGAATAGGAGAAATAGCAGCAGAATTTGCTGCAAACATTCGATGTAATTACAAAATCTAAAAATAATTTAGATTTTATTTAAAAGGGTGCATAAAAACCAATAATAATTCTACATAATATTTATGGTATTCAAAACAGTTGTATATCGAATATTAAGATAAATATAATTGGAGGAGATATGTCTATGAATGCAAAGCAATATGTTGATCAAGTTTTTGAGCAGGTAGTAAAAAGAAATCCAGGAGAGCCAGAATTTCACCAGGCAGTTCAAGAGGTTATTGAATCACTTGTACCAGTTCTTGAGAAGCACCCTGAATATATTGAAGCTGGAATCTTAGAAAGATTGGTCGAGCCAGAAAGACAGATCATTTTCAGGGTCCCATGGATTAATGATAATGGCAAGGTAGTTATAAACCGTGGCTTCAGGGTTCAATTCAATAGTGCCATCGGTCCTTATAAGGGTGGTTTGAGATTTCATCCATCCGTGTATATTGGAATCGTAAAATTCTTAGGCTTTGAGCAAATACTTAAAAACTCCTTGACCGGACTCCCAATTGGTGGAGGCAAAGGTGGATCAGATTTCGATCCTAAGGGTAAATCAGATAGAGAAGTCATGAAATTTTGTCAAAGCTTCATGACGGAGCTATATAGACATATCGGACCAGATATCGATGTGCCAGCAGGAGATATTGGTGTAGGTGGAAGAGAAATAGGTTATCTGTTTGGTCAATACAAGAGGATAAAAGGTGCCTTCGAAAATGGCGTTCTTACTGGAAAGCATATTCCCTATGGGGGCAGCTTAGTTCGCACCGAAGCTACTGGCTATGGACTTGTTTATTTTACACATGAAATGATTAAGGCTAAGGGTATGAGTTTCTCTGGCAAAACTGTAGTCGTCTCCGGTTCTGGTAATGTTGCAATTTATGCAACGAAGAAGGTACAGGAACTCGGTGGTAATGTTGTGGCTATGAGCGATTCCAACGGTTTTATATACGACAAGGATGGAATCAAGCTTGATACTGTTCAGCAGCTAAAGGAAGTTGAAAGAAAGAGAATATCTGAATATGTTAAGATTCATCCAGCTTCAGAATATCACGAAGGATGCACTAACATATGGACTATCCCCTGCGAAATAGCACTACCATGCGCTACACAGAATGAAATCAATGAAGCCTCTGCAAATATACTTATAAAAAACGGCGTAAAAGCAGTGGGCGAAGGTGCTAATATGCCATCGACTTTAGAAGCTACAAAGGTATTCCAGGAAAACGGAGTATTATTTGCACCGGCTAAGGCATCCAATGCCGGTGGCGTCGCTACCTCAGCTTTAGAGATGTCCCAAAACAGCATGAGATTGCACTGGACATTTGAAGAGGTTGATTCTAAGCTGAAGGATATTATGACGAACATATACAAAGTGTCAAGTGAAGCAGCTGAAAAATATGGCTATAAGGACAACTTGGTTGTGGGCGCTAATATAGCTGGATTTTTAAAGGTTGCTGATGCAATGTACAAACAAGGCATAGTTTAATTAATAAAAATAACACTCTGTAAAACGCAGAGTGTTATTTTTATTAATTAATATTTAGACACAAAGTAAAGAAGGATATTTAATATATTTGTATAATACTTTTTATATAGTGTTATGGAAAAGTATTATGGAGGTAACTATGGATTTTACAAGCATTCAAACTGTTAATATAATATTTGGCAGCAACAAGCTAAATGATTTATATAGTATTCTTAATGAAAATGAATTGCATAACGGTATGCTGGTTTGTGACCCCTACTTTATTAAGAGTGGTCTCGCCAATAAAATTATGCATTATTCAAAGGGACTTTTGACAGATGTATTCTTTGACATTACACCGAATCCAACTGTAAGCAGCGTAGATGATTGCGCTGATATTATAAGGAGCAAGAACATAAAGTTCCTGGCAGCCTTAGGCGGCGGAAGTGCTCTGGATTGTGCGAAGGCAGCCGCCAGCGTTTGTTTAACCAAAAACTCCATCGTTTTGTATCATAGCGCTGACAGAAATTTTAATAGTGATCATATTCCTCTTATAGCGATACCTACTACAGCAGGCACCGGTAGCGAAGTATCTCGAAAGGCTGTGCTTACTGATCCTTTTAGGGGTATAAAAGCACCTATCTCCTGCAAAAACTTTTACCCGACTTTAGCTATTGTGGACCCTGTACTGACACTTTCACTTCCACAAAGAGTAACTGCCTCAACAGGATTTGATGCACTAGCCCATGCTCTTGAAGCGCACTCCAGCAGATATCACAAAAATGAAAGTGATGAGTATAGCATAGAAGCTGCAAAGCTTATATTTGAGTATTTGCCTAGGGCTTATGCAAATAGTTTAGACTTGCTATCAAGAGAGAAAATGAGCGAGGCTAGTGTATTAGCAGGTCTTGCAGTTGATATTGCCGGTACCACTGTCAGCCATGCTTGTTCTTACCCCCTGACGTATCTATATAACATGCGCCACGGCGAAGCTTGCGCTTTTACGTTGGATTCTTTTATTCGAATGAATGCAGAAACTGAGGGTGTGAGACTTCATAGCCTGGCACAGCAAATTGGCTTTAAAGATGCCTATGACATGGCAGATAGAGTTGCACAAATGAAGCAACAAATGGAAATGAAAGCTACTTTAGATGATGCAGGCATTGAAATAAGCGATATAGATAATCTGGCCATACTCAGTATGCAGCCTGATATGGTAAATAGTCCTGCTGTAATGACAATTGATAAACTGATTAAGATGTATAGCTCCCTAAAATAAAAAAAGTATGCAATGTGATTTGCATACTTTTATCTATTTATTTGTCTATTACTGAAGTGCAATGCGGACATCTGCTGGCATCTTTGTGTATTTCGCTAAAGCAGAATCCACATGTCTTTGTAGTTACTACTACAGCTACTGGCTCTTCTTTCTTCCTAGTAAAACGGTTTAATTGCTTTATAACTATGAATATTGAAAAAGCGATGATTAAAAAATCAAATACATTATTTAGGAATAATCCATAATTTAGAGTCGCTACTCCAGCCTCATTTGCGGCAGCTATTGTTGCAAATTCACCTTCACCTAAGGGTAAAAACAGATTTTTGAAATCATCATTTCCTACCATTAACCCTATTAAAGGCATTATAATATCACTAACTAAGGACGAAACAATTTTCCCAAAAGCTCCCCCTATTATTACACCGACTGCTAAATCAACGACGTTTCCCTTTAGAGCAAAAGCCTTGAATTCCTTCCACATAATAATTCCTCCTTTATTCTATAAAATGTATAAAGGAGCGCAAAAGTTGTAATTTTGCACTCCTTTTCATTATTCTACTTTTTCTTGCTAATTACCTCTTTTGCAGCTGCAACGATATCAGCTGCAGTCATATGGTACTTCTTCTTTAGATAATCAATCTTAGCAACTTCACCAAAGTGGTCTTGGATTCCTATAGCCTTCATAGGTACAGGACATTCTTCTACCAACACTTCTGCAACAGCGCTCTTAAGTCCGCCTATTACATTATGGTTTTCACAGGTTACTACTGCTCCTGTCTTGCTTGCTGATTTAATTACTGCATCTCTATCGATAGGTTTTATGGTATGAATATTGATTATCTCAGCATCAATGCCTTCAGTCTTTAATAAGTCCGCAGCTATGATTGATTCAGCAACCATTATTCCAGATGCAAACAATGTAACATCCTTGCCTTCTCTAACAACATCTGCCTTAAACAAATCAAACTTATAATCATCTCCAAATACCGCTGGAGTGGTTTTCCTAAACATTCTTATATAAACTACACCATCATAATCAACTATTTGAGGAAGTGCTTGTGCAAGTTGAACATTATCAACAGCCTCAAATATCACCATGTTGGGGATACTTCTAAGTACTCCTATATCTTCCATGCTCATGTGCGTTCCACCGTTTAATTCAGCAGATATGCCAGGATCTGTGCCAACAATCTTTACATTTCTCTCTGCATATGTAACTGAAATTGCAATTTGGTCACACATTCTTCTTGTTGCAAAGGGAGTAAAAGTCGTAACGAAAGGTATAAAGCCGTAAGATGCCATTCCTGCCGCGATACTTGCTGCGTTTGATTCGGCAATACCTACATCGAAGGCTCTTTCAGGGAACTTTTCACGAAGCTTCATAGTTCCATTCGCCTTTGCAAGGTCAACGTCTATAACAACGATTCTCTCGTCTTTGCCCATCATTTCTTCTATAACACTACCAAAAACTTGTCTCATTTCCTTATTTTCGTACATATTTGCCACCTCCTACTTTAACTCTGCCAGTGCTCTTACTCTATCTTCTTCACTTACAGGCATACTATGATTTGCTGATCCCATTGCTTCAATAAATGGTACGCCTTTGCCTTTTACTGTATTCAAAATAATCATTGAAGGCTTATCTTGAACCTTCTTTGCTTCTAGAATAGCATTATCTATTGCTTCTACATCGTGACCATCAATACACTGTACACTCCAGCCAAAAGAAGACCACTTATCAGCCAAAGGTCCTAAGCAAATAATCTCTTCTGTTGTACCATCTATTTGCAGTCCATTATTATCAACAAAACCGATCAGGTTGTTTAGCTTAAACTGAGCTGCTGCCATAGCCGCTTCCCAAACCTGACCTTCTTGACATTCTCCATCACCAACCATAGTGTATATGTATGCGTTATCTCTCTTTATTTTAGAAGCCTTAGCTATACCTACTGCACAGGAAATGCCTTGCCCTAATGAGCCTGCGGTCATATCAATACCAGGTGTCTTAAGCATGTCGCAGTGACTTGGAAGATTCGTTTCAGGTATATTTAGAGTATCTAACTCTGATACATCAAAATATCCTCTGTCTGCCAATACAGCATACAAAGCAGGACCTGCATGCCCCTTTGATAGTATAAATCTATCTCTGCCTTCCATCTTTGGATTTGCTGGATTGATATTCATCTGCTTATAGTAAAGTACTACAAGAGCTTCAACTATAGATAAGCTACCGCCTACGTGACCAACACCCAGCTTGCCTATTTCATTAATGATCAAACGACGAATGTGACGGCTTTTATCTTGCAAATTAATAACTTCTGTTTTATTCATGAAATGTTCCTCCTTGTATTAAAAATGTACATATATAAAATATAACATTTTAAGATTATATGCAAATATTATTATACTACATAAATAGGTTTATTAACCTACTTAATAATTGAAAATGTGAGTATTATTTTATCACAATGCATTGTTAACCTAAATATAAATTTTGGTTGACAATCCCTTTCTTCTGTAATTATAATGGAATAGGAATATTACTATTAATAATACGGGGGATTTATTTGATGTTTAAGAAACTTACCATAAGAGATCTAACTATGATTTCACTATTTACAGCACTTATTTGCGTATCAAGCTACATAAGAATTGATTTACCCTATGGCCCTCCTTTAACTGCCCAAACCCTTGCAGTCATGCTGGCAGGCAGTATTCTCCCGCCCAGACATGCAGCATTTAGCCTTCTTACATATTTACTTTTAGGTGCAGTTGGGGCCCCAATATTTGCAGGTGGAACCGCCGGCTTGCCTATTATTCTCGGTAAAACAGGAGGTTATTTGATAGGTTTCCTTGTTGGAGCAGTTGTCATTTCACTGATTCGAGGCAAAAAAAGCAGCCTAATAAAATTAGGCATAGCAAATGTTATCGGTGGTATAATAGTTATAAACCTTTTTGGTTCCATTTGGTTTAGTTATATTACTGGTATGGGCATGGCAAAAACATTTATACTAGCAGTATTGCCATATATACCCGGGGACCTGCTAAAAGCTGCGGCAGCTACTATAATTGCAAATAGGTTAAACAAATACTTAAGCTATAACAACAGTCACAAAGTGTAGGTCATTTAGTGGGCAGGCGTACTATGCCTGCCCTTTTATCATCTTTACTTACTTCATAATAAGCAAATCGCCCACTTCTACATTTTTATGCTCGATAGTGCCCTCGGGCATTTCCACTGTTATGTATGCTTTCTTTACGAAATTCACCATTCTCCACGGCTTTACTTCTTTTCTCATAGCAATTACTTCATGGTCCATGTTTAGAAATAACACATCAATGGGAAACTTCATGAAACAGGTGTGAATGCTGTTACACGAGAGAATCATCAACCCTTCTGATTTGTTCAGCCGCTTGCGCCCCATCAAGCCTCTAAATTTTTCAAAAAACCCATTGGCTAGCTTAAGATTTTCCAGTACAATATTTTCTTTGTTTACGTTATACAACATCCCCTATTACCTCCTCAGTTGCTGAATGTCTCCATTATCTTAATAACTACAGGTCCCAGCAATACTATAAATATTGTTGGAAGTATGAAAAACACCATTGGGAACAGCATTTTTATTGGAGCTTTCATCGCCAATTCAGACGCACGCTGTCTTCTCTTCTGACGCATTAGATTAGACTGTATTCGGAGTACATTACCTATAGAAACCCCAAGCTGGTCCGCTTGAATAATCGCGCCAACAAAAGTCATAAGATCTGCTACAGGCACTCTAATGACCATAGACTTTAATGCATCTCTTTTGGATATTCCCATTTTCATTTCCTTTAACGTTATTGCAAATTCGGATACCAAAACCCCTGACATTTTTTCTGTTAACTTTGCCATTGCTCCATCAAAGCCTAGCCCCGCTTCTATGGATACTGTCAGCATATCTATTACATCAGGCAGACTTTTTTCAATTTCATGTTGTCTCTCCTGTATTAAATGCTTAAGATATAACCCGGGAAATATATAAGTAATACCTATTAAGGCAGCAAGCATCATCATTACTCTTGAAACAGGGACTTCAAAGGCAATCCAAATAGATATAACTGCAATAATTTCGATTATAATTGCACCTATCTGCAAAGTAATACAGGAATTTGCATTGAATTTCATAGGACTTCCTGCTTCCCTTAAAGCTTTGTCCAACTGTTTTACATAGTGCTTGGGAGTGACTCTTCCTATAAATCCACTAAAGCCTCCCAGCATAGGCTCAAAAATTCTTTCGTATAATGTTCCTTCTATTAAATCTGATTCCTTGTCACTTGAGACAACAAATTTTTTAATTCTTTGCTGTATTTCAATTTTTTCCCTGAAGAAAACATTCAATACCCAGAATGTGGCACAGCCTATGAAAGTAAAAATACCAATGGTAATTAGAATAATCATTGCTACACCTCAATCTTAATAATCTTACGTATGATGAATATTCCTATTAATTGCATAATCACAGAAGCGCCAAGCATCGCCATTCCTATTGGTTCTGTGAACAGTACTACAATATAGGTTGGGTTCACAGCAAATATTGCAAAACCCAAAGCTATTGGCAGCATACTTATTATAAATCCAGAAATTTTCCCCTGTGCCGTAAGTACGCTTATTTCACCCTTTAACTTAATTCTAGATCTTATAGTATCAGAAATATTATCAAGTATTTCTGATAGGTTGCCTCCTATTTGTCTTTGTATAAGAACTGCCATTATAACTAGCTTCATATCCTCGCTCTGAACTCTTTCCGTTAAACTTTCTAGGGCTTGTTCAGCATTTACTCCTAAATTAACTTCCTTTAGTAATTGCTTGAACTCTAAGCATATAGGCTGCGGTAACTCTCTTGAAGCCACCTCTACTGCCTGCATAAAGCTGTACCCTGCTTGTAGTGAATTTGATAGCAGCATGATTGTATCCGGCAGCTGCTGATCAATTTTCTTGAGTATGCCTTTCTTTTTCATCTTTACCAATAGCGTTGGCAAGAAAAATCCAGCTAAAGCAAAAGGCAGTGCCAACAGTTTTATTTTAAATATGATTAACCCTAAAAGAAAGAAACTGAAGGCGGCTATCAGTTCAATTGTTATAAACTCTTCAACCTTAAGCATTACATGAGCCTGAATTATCTGAGTTTCTAGATTAACCATGTATTTATTTCCCAGCTTACTTTTTCCTATCGTTCTGCCAACAGCATTTAGACCTTCTCTCCAAGGTATAGCTGAATCCTTATCAAGCTTTTCAACATTTTTATCAGGATTTAGGTAATGCTGCATTCGTATGATAATTTCCCGTTTCCCGAAAAATATTGAGTAGATTGTATAGACAAGTATCAAAGTACTTATAAAGCTTAAGAAAAAGATTGCTCCTAACATTTTCCACCACCCCCCCTTATGGAGAATAATTAATCAAATAAATTAGCAGGTAAGTGCATCCTCGTATTTATAAGCTTATCCATAAACTTCGGCCTGATGCCTGCGGACCTGAAATTTCCTATAACTCTACCCTTTTCATCAGTTCCAGTCTCATTAAACACAAATATATCCTGCAGGGTTATTACATCCTTTTCAATTCCTTGTACTTCTGTAATATGCGTAATTTTTCTGCTTCCGTCTTTAAGTCTTGACTGCTGTACAATTACATCTACAGCTGAAGAAATTTGTTCTCTTATCGCTCTTACAGGGAGATCCATACCTGCCATAAGCACCATGGTCTCCAATCTTGACAACATATCTCTGGGAGTGTTTGCGTGACCTGTAGTCAAGGAGCCATCATGACCTGTATTCATTGCCTGAAGCATATCCAAGGCTTCACCGCCTCTGACCTCACCAATTACTACTCTATCTGGTCTCATTCTGAGGGAGTTTTTTACCAGCTCTCTAATACTAACAGCACCCTTTCCTTCAACATTGGCAGGTTTGCTTTCTAACCTCACTACGTGATCCTGTCTCAACTGCAGTTCAGCGGCATCCTCTATTGTTACAATACGTTCATCAAAGGGTATAAAGGCAGACAGCACATTCAGAGTCGTAGTTTTACCACTACCGGTACCACCTGATACAACAATATTCAATCTTGCTTTTATACAAGCCTCAATAAACAAAGCCATTTCAGGAGTTAAGGTGCCATAACCTATCAAGTTGCTTATCTCTAGGGGCTTCTTTGCAAACTTACGTATTGTAATAGTAGGTCCATCCAAGGCAAGAGGAGGTATTATAGCATTTACTCTGGAGCCATCCGGAAGTCTTGCATCAACCATAGGAGAGCTTTCATCTATTCTTCTTCCCAGGGGTGATACTATTTTCTCGATTATTCTCATTACATGCTTGTTGTCTTCAAAGCATGCATCTGTCATTTGCAGCTTGCCGTTGCGCTCAACATAAACCTGCTTAGGTCCATTTACCATAACTTCAGATATGCCTTCATCCATCAAAAACTTGCTTATAGGCCCAAAGCCAATGGTTTCATCAATAATGTAATTTACAATATCTTGTTTTTCCGTTCTGGAGATATATATTTCCTTCTCTTTTAAGGTCTCCTCAACTATATCAGCTATTTGGGCATTTACCCTGTGCTCATCTTTAATATTATTCAATAGACTGGAATCTACTTTTTCTATTATCTTTTTATGAATCAGACCTTTTACTTCAGAATAGGGATCTTCTTTTTTTATTTCCTTAAGATTTTGCTTCCCTTCGGTGTGTACCTCACCTTTTTCCTGCTCTATTCTTTTTAATAGGCTCATATATGTCACCTCAAATAATATTTAACTTAAAACGTTTATGTTTGAACGGGCTGATCTCTGTGCTAACCCGAATAAGTATTGAAATTTACCCATTCTAGCCTATTTTAAATATTTTTTTCTTAGGTTTTTCACCTTGCACCATAGTTTGTGCCAGCTTGAAAATACGTTTTGATACACTAGAGGATTTTCTATGGGATACCAACGGGTGTCCATTATTTACTGAGATTGCTACAGATGGCAAGTCATCAGGAATAATTGCCCAAAGGTCAACATTTAAGGCAGCTTTAAAATCCAAATGTTTAATACCGAAGCTTTCATTCGATTTATTTACTACTACTCTAACCTTTTCATTTGAGTAGTTCAAAGTCCTCATAACCTCAAGGCCATTCTTGGTATTTTTTATAGATGGAAGATCCAATGTGGATACATATAATATTGTATCTGACTCATCCAAGGCTGCAATTACCGTATCATCAAAGCCTTGCGCTGTATCGATTATGATATACTCAAATCTTCCCTTCAAAATGCCAATAATTTTCTTTATATGTTCTGAATTAACATATTCAGCGTTTTCGGGTTTTATTGGTGCAGCCAGTACCTTAACACCAGAATAATGGGTAAGCATGTATTCTTCTATCATGTCATTTTCGTGTTCTACATTTATTAAATCCTTTACCAACTCTGTTATGGTATTTTTTACATACAAATTAAGACTTATGGCTACATCACCAAACTGTAAATCAAAATCTAAAAGCGCAACCTTTTTCTTGGAAGTAGATGCAATTGCTACGGCTAGATTTGTGGCAATAGTTGTTTTACCTACACCGCCCTTGGTTGAGAATACACTTATTACCTTCGATTGTAGTTTTGTTCCTGCTATTGGATTTGCTATCTTTTTCTTTTTTGCCTGATCTACCTGAAAAATCCTTTTAATAGTATCTATCAGCTCATTTACTTTAAAGGGTTTTACAACATAGTCTCTGGCTCCTGCAGACATTGCCCTTTTTATATATTCTCTTTCTTCCTGAATTGACATAATTATAATAGCGCCATCCAAGCCCGATTCTGTAATTGTCTTTGCCGCTTTAATTCCATCCATTTCAGGCATGTTTATATCCATAAGTATTATATCTGGTCTCAGTTCTCGTGCTAGCTCAACTGCCTCAAGACCATTTTGAGCTTCTCCTACTATCTCAATAGATTCTTCATAGCCAAATATCGCATGTATATTCTCCCTGGTCTGTTCAGAGTCATCGGCTATAATAATTCTAATTTTTCTTTCCATAATGCCACCCTCTTATACATTTTATTGTACCTTGCTCTTTGAATTCATTAAATCATCTCTGATAACACCAGGTGTATTTACTACTCCTTCTTCTGTCGCTGGTCTTAAAGCAAGTCTTAGGGTTCCGCTTTCCTCAGAAAGGATAAGTTTCTCTGCATCAACCAATGACAAAGCTAATGTCACGCTTGCAGCCAACTCATTTTCTATCATATTAACCTCAGTCATATTACGTCCTACGCCTAGTACTTGAATATTTTGCAGCAATACCTTTGTATACTTTGGATAGGAAGTCTTTATCCCATTGATTTCCTTATCTTTTTCTTCATAGGTTACAATAATATCTACGAAATCACCGGGAGTAATGAACCCGGCAACCTGTATGATCTCATTCACTGTTATTGTTACTGCCCTTTTACCCTTTGGTATTACATATGTCAATGTAGTTTTTTTCTCTGGGAATAAACGTTCAAGAAGTATTGGTTCACCCTTGACTATTCTTTCTCTTGTCATTTTACCTAATATCTCATTCTTATCTTCAGCCCCAATGGGGAGTGTTATATCTATAGGCACTTTTACAGAGGTAATCATTGCATCTGTGATTACAACCTTTGCCGCAATATCATTCACTGCCACAAAGGTAGTTTTGGTTTTTACTCCTGTACCTGTACTACTTAAGCTCGAAAGATATAAATATATAAGCAAGCTTGTCACCAGTGCTGCTCCAATAGCAATTAAAGCTATTTTCTTATTCACGTTCCCCATGACTCCCACCCTTTCTAATCAACCTACTCTA
This sequence comes from Clostridia bacterium, assembly GCA_029239905.1. Lineage (GTDB taxonomy): Bacteria > Bacillota > Clostridia > Lutisporales > Lutisporaceae > GWB2-37-7. The sequence goes on along the minus strand of JARBUB010000005.1, from coordinate 16,120 downwards.
CCAGTTTTACACCAAATAAACCAAAGTCATTTCCTGCTTCGTCTATCTTACCCTCTTCTAGGGCTCGTACAAACCTTCCACTCATTTCAGTCTGTCCGCCTATGTAATTTACATCATCCAAGAAAAATTTTGCAAAGCCCATAATCTTAACTGTCGACCTTCCCTCTACATCAAAGGAGTCAATTACAGGAATCGTTATGAGTCTTGAGCAATTAGCCTCCAAATTATTCAAGTCTGCATGTTCATGGGTATCTTTATTAATTAAATATCTAACACCTTCGTAAGTTGGTCCGGACATATTACCCGGCTCTGTATCAAAATCTTCACCAACTGCAACCAGATCTCCAATTTTCAAATCCGCATTGTATCCATACATAAGATTATTCTTATAAGTAGTTGAGCCTGTTCCTCCAAGTGCTAGGGCGCCATAATTGCCTGTATAGGCGTCTCCTGCTCCCTTCTTAAGTACATAGGAGTGACCGTGCTCAAAAACCTGTTGTTCTACTGCAAAGGGTCTAATGCCATCTGTTGCTACAATCGCACCAGCTTTCGCGGTAGCCTTTGCTTCTACAACTGCATTTGTCATATCAAATATCTTGGCAAAATAAAAGTCAACTGTTTTCTGTGATGTTACAGTTATACTTCTGTTGCCACTGGTAATGCTAATTTGTAAAGTTGCAGGGTCTATTTCATTCAGATCAGCATAATGATATGCTTGACTCCTCATGCTGGATTCACCCTTTCTAAAGTCCTGCATTGCTGCTAAGGCTATGGCATCCACACCATTTTGCAGTTTGGCTTTCTCAAGGTATAGCATGCCGGCATCAGTAATAAAAGCTGTTGCCCCAATAAATAAGGTAGATGCTACAAGAAAAATGATTGCACTGTTGCCACGTCTATTACTTAAGTGCCTTTTTAGCACCTTTAGAATTTTCATACTTATTCCACCCTCATATATGTATTTGATTCTACATAAAATGGATTTGGTACAATGCTCTGAATGATAGGAGCATAAATAATTATCTTATACTTAATATTAATTCTTACATCTTCTCCGGCATGCCTCTCCCCGGAAGGATCAATTACTACCTGAAGATTAGCAAGATTCAGCATCCCTGATTTTGCTTGTATGTTTTGAATTATCTGCTCATCAGTTTTACCGACAGAAGCAAGTCTTGCACTTTCTCTGCCGGTGTAAGTGACCAATAGGTAAGAACCAAATATTCTTGTAAACTCAAACATACCCATAAGCAGCAGAATTATTACAGGTAATATTAATGCAGTTTCTACCAAAGATTGTCCTTTTTTGTTTAGCTTCAATATTACTACCTTCTTTCCTCATAATTTGAATTCTGCTATTTGAGCAAAATGACCCTACCTGAAAGCTACAAGTAGGGTCAAACCTAACATCTGTCGGTATTTATATTTCTCGTATTTTACTGTTGCCAATCAACTGGTGCTTATTGCTGCTGCAAATTCAGTTAATTTGTCTATTAAGATTTTTTCTAAGGGGGACAATGACGCTATCACGGCTAATGCTATAAGACCTATAACTAATATATATTCCATCATACTTTGTCCTTTATTATTAAATACATGTTTAAGTGTATTCACTAGTGCTCTATGCGTCATTTTCCATTCCCCCGGCACAGCATTGATATATTGCTTGGTTTAATGACCTATGGAGTTGTTGGAACCCCTGCTTTTGTAACTTCTGTAGTTAATGTCTTGAACTTAGTAGCAATCGCTCCTCCTAATGGACTTAATGCACCAATGACCAGTATGGCAATGAGGCCAATAATTAGTACATACTCTACCATACCTTGCCCTTTTTTGTTCTTAAGGTTACTCATCATGTTAAAATACATATTGTATAACTTTGTCATTACTTTCTCCTCCTTTTTATTCCAGATAGTTTATGTGTTAAGTATATTACTGCTAATATCCCTTTACTATCAGTCATTGGTATCAATTTCACTAGTGTAGACACACTAGTGCCTTTTGGGCATAAATACCCACCAGTTTTGCATAAATAAACACAAAGTCCTACGAAAACACAAAAAGAACTCCTAAATTCAGAGTTCTTTTTACAATATATATTCAATTATGTCGCATTAAATCTTACATCAATGGTTCACAAAAATCTCGGCTTCAGAGTCCCTGAACAGCTCTTTCTCTGGCTGAAAATAGTACTTTGTAGCACTGATTTCACTTTCAACACTCTCTATCACCGCTTAAATATAACGACCCTATCATTGTCAAGTAACCCTATTATGATTCTTCTCATGTGTATCACTTCAAATTAAATTGCTGTTTCTGTTTACATTATAGATTGCTAAAGTTTAAAATAGTATATGCTTGGATTAATTTAAAATGTATAGTGCAAAATATATAGCATTATCAAATGGCAATATTAATATCATAATATACCGGGAGGGCTAAAAATGAAAATACACATAAAAAAGGTTGATATAGGGAAGGAAGATATAATCATAGATTTCACCAGTGAATACGGCGATGCAGAAGCCTTCTGGGGGACAAGGCCCCTGCCAAAGGCAAAAGCTGACTATGAAGTAGAGCTTGATATCACCGACGAGCTGGCCTGGGGACAAGAAGTCAAACCAAGCCCAGATAAAAAATTCAGTATTATTATGAAGCAGGATGATATCTACATCACAGGAATACTAGAAAAAGTGTACAAGGGCGGCATGGCAGACTTCCGCTTAGGCAAAAACCTAATTCAACTAGAGCTGGAAGGCAAAAACATACCCACTGGCGGATATGTGACAATCAAAATTCCAAGTATAGATATGTACGAAGTAAATAGTTAAGGGAGGATTTCAAATCCTCCCTTGCTTTAATCCTTTTTGAAATTAGTTGGATATATATGTTCAACTATGAGCTCAGTTATATATACGTCTTCTTGATCAGCTCCTTTGAACGATCTTGTTTCCATTCTGCCTGATACACTTACAAGTTCACCCTTTTTAAGCCAGCGACTTATGAATTTCTCGGGAAGATTCCAAGCAACAACCTTAAAGAAATCGGCTTTCCTTTCCTCACCTTCCTTAACAAAATCTCGGTCAACAGCAACAGTAAACTTTGAAACGCGTTTCGTGTTTTCCTCAAAGGTTTTCGTATTTGCATCTTGTGTTAACCTGCCCATGAAATTACAACTGTTCATCATTGATAAAACCACCCTTCATATTTGTATTTTTCAAGATACCGATAATATTTATCTGCTTATTTCTGTGCCACCTAGCGCGAAAGCGTAAAACTTCTCTCGATTCCAAGGATTTAAAGTGGGAAGAGGCATTCCCTCTGCCATTACAATAAAGCTGATGCCGCAGATACTCTCGGTATTCTCATCAAAGTTATTATCAGCAATTTTTACATAGTAGTTATTTTCACTCTCATAATTTACTCGATTGGCAAGAAAGTGATTAAGTTCTGCTCTAATAAACCTATTAATTAATGCTTCTCTTTCGGAAGGACTAATCCCAAAATCTACATCGCGCCCCCACGAATCCGAATCTTTTTCCCTAACTTGATCTGACATTGTAAAGTAATACTTCGTTCCTTTAAAGTCTATTAAATACTCCTTTTCCAATATCCACTGGTCATCCAAATCTGCAATCATTAGCCTATCAAAGCCTGCGATTGCTTTCATGGGAATATACCTTTTTAGATTCTCTTGTGCCTCTGCGTCATTTTCTATTCCTAAATTTCTATGAAACACTTTATAGAACCAATTTAGGGAGTTTTCTTTATTGATCGATATGTTATTCCCATGCTGAGTCGTTGTACCAAAACCCATTGATGCATGTTCTAAGCTGTCTTTGTCATCATATACAAGTGCTCTTGCCGCAGAGCTGGCCCCTGCGTCTAAAGCTCTCTTGTATCTATCCTTCATAATATCCAAATGGTCTATCCCCTTACCTATAAAAATGATTGGGGTGAAAAACACAAGGAATATCAGGGTCCAAAAAAACCATTTCATACAACCACACTCCAACTACCTTATATAACTGCTCGCCTTGCCAAATAGAGTAAAATTATAGCTTATATTGGTTGGTGTGCCGAAAACACCATATTCATACATGATACTAACAGGATGTCTCTTGTTATAAACAACAGTAATATTTAATAGATCAAATCCAGACTCCCTAAGTCCTGTATCAATTGTACTCAGTCCCTCAATAGTATATGGTTCATTATTTCCTGCAAATTTCTCTGCAGTTATGTAAATCCGGTGTTCTCCATATTTGCTTAGCTGCTTCTCCATTTCATCCAATACAGATTGATACAAAACACCCTTTTTAGCTGCAATCTGTGTATATTGATAAACAATATTTTCTACATCCTGTTGCTCCATAGTATAATTTCTGTCCAATACTGTGAACATGGAATACCAAGTGAAAATCGGCAGCACTACCAGGACTGCCCAGAAGTTATGCATAATGTCACCTCCATATTCTGAGAAATAGTTATAGTGAAAAACTATGCCAATATCTCTATGACTGCTGCGTAAAAGTTATGGTGTTTGAATTAGTTTCTTTAAGATAGTGACTGCCAGATGCGACAATGGAACTTATATCTTGACCTCCATAAGTTGTTGATGTAGTAAAGATACACTGAGTGCCATCTAATTTCTTTACTATTACAACATTTGTAGTATTGCTTGGTCCACATAGAGAATTTACTGTGCTAATTACTTCATTATTACTATAAGATAATGGTACGATTCCATCCACTCCAGCCCGCACTGCATTTACACTTTGTTGAGTGCTGTAAGCCATTGCCTGCTGTGCAGCTTTTTGTGGGTTGTAAACATTCGATATAAAGAACATTCCTATTGCTGCCACAATACCTAAAATTAGAAGCTTTGACCAAAAACTATCCATAATTTTTTCCTCCCAATGTTTATTTTACTAATATATTTGCCGGATTTGATATTACCGTCAAGCCGTATGCAAAATATATACAACCTAAGCCCATTACTACAGCCATTGCAGACATAGCATAGAGCATCTTTGCCCGTCTTCTCTTGATATTTTCAATTTCTATCCACTTAATTGCATTTTTTATACTTTCATCTATATCGTCAACTAAGTTTAACAAGCCAGTAACCTTTGATAGCTTCATAGTTTCTATCAATTCATACAATTCATCCCTATCAACTGTCTCTAAGGCTCTATCAAAGGCTTCATCTTGACACCCACCCTTCTTCAATCCCTCAAACAACGCTTCAAACAAGGGCTTGTACACTTCTGTGGCGATGACCATGTGTTGTAATATGTTCAGTATTGAATAGGGAGGCATTCTACCGAAGGTTGAGAAAACGATCATGCAATTTAATATTTCCCAATTCTTCTTATCCTCAATGAGCTTCATTTTTATTTGCCCCAATATATCCGGTAAGTTATAAAACAAAGAGGCAAATAAGATGATGTATATGTAAGGGGTTATTCCTTTTCTAATAGTCCTAGTTTCCAGCACTTTATAATATATTCGTTGCGCTGTACTTTTTAGATCCTCACCAAGTACAATATTTTTATCAGTAATTAAACTTTCTATATTGTCTATATAAATTTGTTTATTTTGTTTATTGAATATCTCATCGCTCTTCTCAAGATTTTTATCTATTATGTAATAAAGCTGTTTTTCAAGTATGATATTTTGCTCAGTTTCTGATTTCAAGGTTTCTATAATATTATGGTTGTAATTCACATCCTGAACTATATCTTTTAGTGCAATAGATGTGTTTGTTGTTTGTATTGTAACCATCATAAAAACCATTACAGCACATATGCCCCACTTACATAAATAAATTCCTTCTACACTTATATTCCACCCAATTGAAGTCAAGAAACGTTTTGTTCTCATGTACTTCACGCCGTATGGTTTAGGTACAAAGGGATACAATTTCCGCGATGATTTCCTGTTGATTACTTTTATATATTCCTTTCTAAAAAGTCTCTTAAGCCTTAAATTTCTAGCTATATAAATCAGATAAATATAAAGTACTGACAACATCAATATTGTAGCTACCGATTGTGCAAAAATGATAATATCCAAAGCACACCTCCCCCCTATATCTGCTGCTTGCGCATCCAGTGTATGAAAAAGGCAGATAGATTCGCCGCTAAAAATATATTAGCTTTCATATTCTGGGCTTCAATCCCTCGATACACATCCTGCATGTTCATTTCAATTAATATTTTGGCATTTATCCAATCTGAAGCAAAAATAAATAGGAAGGGAGACAAATATAGAAACAGCTCTATATACTTTAGCTCTGCATCATTATAGCCTTGTTGAACATTAATAAAATTAAGTATGTTCGTTATTTTACTCAGACTCTTTCCAATCATATTTGCATTCTTTCCATCCGCTTCTTCCCCGCTCCCTTTCTCTTTGGCCATGTAAATTATAGATGCAAGCATTCTAAACCAAACAAAGGGGAATGTAGCCTTAAGTGCCTCAATTTCCTCACCCGGTTTTCCTGATAAAAGTGCCTTTCTTATTTTTATTAAATATAACCTTGCCTCTTCTGGGCACTTTTCCTCAGTTTCCTTTATAGCCGGAATTACATTGCCTTTATAATGGGTGTAATAATGTGAAAGCTTCTTGGTTGCCTTTGGGAGAGATTGTTTTACTTTATACTCAAGGAGCTCAAAGTATAAGTCTTGTAAGCTATATCCGAAGATCAAAGTGGATAAAGCCGCAAAAATCTTATGGTACCAAAGACTATGAAAAAGCCCTCTAACTATTGCAAAATAGATAATGCTGACAGTGCAAACCGCTACAAACAAGGCGGAGCTCTTGGCAATATTTTCCGAAAAACTCCGTTGATTTAGTGTCGAAAGTCTATTATTCATACTAAACTTCAATTTATTCACTCTCACCGACCACCTTGCTTATCTTGTTTTGATTTTCAACTAGCTTTAAAAACCTTTCCATATAGGCCCATGAATCTTTATTAAGTTTTGCTTTTTTTAATATATGTTCCGACGGTGGATTAACAAATTTTGGTACTCCATCTCTTGCATCCATAATTCTGTTTAGCCTAAACATATTATTTGGATTATTTTGTATTTGTTGTATGTAATACATGTTTTGCAAAGTCTTATTATCAGTATTTAAGTTAATATCAAAGCCATACTCTAATACAGTACCTACCATAGGTACAATCTCAACTATTTCAGTTATTACCCTTTTACCATTTATGATGTTGTGCTGAAAAATCAAATTTACAAAGTTAACAATATCCATCACAGCACTTTGTTCTGTATGATACCGCCCAGTACCAAGAAGTAGGTTTTTAAATCTAGATACAGTGGTTTCTGGGTTTGCAACATGCACTGTAAACCAAGCAGCCATGCTTACAGACTGGATGAGCTGCAAAATACTGTATAAAGCCTCCCCGCTTCTTACCTCACCAAGATCAGCCACATCCACACTTAAGCGAAGAATCGTTTTAACAGCATCCTCCATTGACTTATTTAGAAGGCTTTTAAGTTCAACAATTCTTTTGTATGGATATTTCTGCATGATATGCTGTTCAAAGAAGTCCTCGATAATTCCAATATGAAGGCTATCATCCAAGAGCTCATATAAAGCAGACATTGTTGTAGTTTTACCGCTTCCTAAGCTGCCCTGCATACAAATACTGGCACCGCTCCTAACTAAGGCTGTCACGGCAGTTAGTAATTCCTCATCAGGCAACAACTCTTTTATCCCTAAATGTCTTTGGTTAAATATTCTGATACATAAGTTCCTCGATGAAGAATAGGGCTGCTGTGTAACTGTAATTCTAGCTAAATCACCTCTATAACATAACTTTTCTGGTGAACTCTCATCCAGCTGTCCGGCATCCTTATCAAAAGAAATTGCTCTATCCTGCATAACCCTTGCCTCTTCTTTTGTAAGCACTAAGAAACTTAACCAAATTTTGATATCACACCAGCAATAAACGTATCTGCCATCATCAGAATAACCTATTTCATTTACATCAGCGTAAGCCAGCGAATCTAAGCACATTAAGCCAAAAATATTTTGATAAAGTATCTGCACCACAATTTCAACCTTATCTGCAAAGCATAGTACTTTTCCTTCCAGCTCTTTATAATAAATAAAATCTATATCTTCTCTATTGTACTCATATCTATTACTGGTGTACTGCCATGACCCTTTCGCATCACCTCTTCGCTTATTATAAATGTCATATTTTTTTATCAGCTCTTTAAATGCTTGGGAACGATCCTCTACACTTGACCTGTTCAGATATAATATTATATAGAATTTTTCCTCTGCAGTTAGTTTTTCTGCATTTTCAAAGGGCAATATATGGTCAATATAATCGTTGTCTTCTGCAACTTTTATATCTCTGCACATAGGTAGATCCGTTAGACTTCCATCATCTAAAACATTATAAATATCAAAGCTTGTTAACAAGTCAGTTTTAATATGAGCTTTCAAAATATTTCTATCTTCAGCATTTCCAGAGGTGGAGCTGTCCTTATATTTTTTAAGAATAGAAATTATCCCTTTCATTTGCTCATTTTCTGGCTGTTTTATTATGAATGTCTCAAAATTCTTTTCTATTTGTTTACAAAGTATATTAATATCCAAACACCTTAAAATCAGCTGCTGTATGTTAGACATCAATTTCACCCAAATGCCTTCTTTTAGAAAATATCATACTTGTTAAACTGTTTTTATTCTGTATTTCTTCCAAAGGTAAAAAAAGTTTCTCAGCCATAAAACAGCTTAACTCTTTTATTTGTTCAATCATTGGAATAGTAGAGTTTTTCTTAATTAGTTCTTTCTTGAAGAAGCTGTATAATCTGCCCTCACAGCAAGCCGCTTTGTTTGCTTTTGTATCGAAGCAAACACCGTAAGAGTATTTCAGCTCTAATCTACTATTGAACCGCTTTAATGTCTTAGACTCCTCATTCACATCATGTAAACCATTAAAGACCGGAATGGTCTTATCATCATTCATATATTCCCTTATGCTCTTATTGCTTTCAAAAATATCTTTGAGCATTACTTCGTTTTCATTCATAACTGCTACTATAACTTCTGATTGGTTGAGAAATATTTGATTTTCCTTATTTACGCCTGTATCTACATCAACTATTACAATTTCGTATGCTTCCAAAGCTTTTTCTAAAAATCTTTGATAAAAACCCTCTTCAACCTTTGACATTTCTTTGGTTATTCTAGAATTTGGCAAGATATAAAGCAAATCATTTACTGCTGTTGCGTATATTTTTATATGTTCAGCGCTTATATTCATATTAAAACTTCTTATATGATCCATTGAAAACTTTGCTTCAACATCATTTTTCAGATATTGTTCCATGTAGTTTCTAGGACTGCCCATATTAACCAGCAATGTTCTCTTCCCTGTCATATGCTGTAAAGTGATTCCTATTGAATTAGCAATAGTACTTCCTCCAGCACCATGGTTCCCAGGTCCCCATACTGTAATTAGACTTCCTTTTTCTTCTCTCATTTACTAATTTCCCCCACTCAAATTTGGTTTTTCGAAGCTCGAATCGCCCTGTAGCCCCGAAGTCTTACTTCTTTGATTATATGTTGGTAAATAAGTAACGACTCCCTCGGGTTGGGACTTGTCTAAATATTGCACAAGAAAAAGTTGACCTTCAACGTTAGCTTCCTTAATATATTCCTGTTCAATTTCGTTTAAATAAAAGCTTAGGGTCTTATCCATTTTTCCAATTACCACTGTCTTTGCAACCACAACATTATCAGGGCTTCCAGGTCTAAACAGCTTAATATCCACAATACTGCCAACCACAACAGTTAAGGGTATCGCTTCAACCTGAAACGTATGCTCCATTAACCTATCGCCCTCCTCATACCAATCTCCATTTTCAACCAAATCACTTTGCAATAGAATCTCTTTTTCTGAAATAACATTAGAAACTCTTTTGTTTTTCAGCAACTGCATAGATTCGACTGCTCCCGGCGGTACGAGCTCTATTGGCATTGCCACCACTTCGAATTTGCTTATATCAGCTATTTCACCAGCTTGTATATTTCGGCACCCTCTTACAACGTTTTTCTTATCAATATCAATCGAAGCCTTTATGTCGTTTTTCGTATCTTTGCTTTTATTGCCTGACAAAAGCAAAACCCCAGTTGCAGCAGATAGTGCAATAACCAATGCAATTATTACATAGATGAATATCCTGCTACCAATACCAAGCCTTGTTTGCCTCACATAACTCATTTGGTTGCCTCCCTATTTAAATCTATTTAAAATACCTTTTCTATTTCTTGCATTTATAGAGCTCAATATTCTATTTATGCCTATACTAAAGCTGCTGTCATTGTTAGCCTCATAGGGTGTTTTCCCTGAATTCATTAAATCACAGCCTTTGCTTCCGCAGTTGCTTAAGGGCAGCACACCCTTGAATTTTATATTCAATCTGCTAATTTCTTTATTGATGTTTTTGTAAGACTCACTGCCTGAAAAACAATTGTTTATGATTGCATAAGTCTTCTCCGCAATAAAAGTACTTCCAAGCTTTTCTATCATCATTTTATTCATATGAAAGTGTGATATGTCGCTGTCAAAAATGAGAAAATCTATATTTGAATTGTTTATTGCCTGTAGCGTAATATCGTTTAATCCTGTGTATGTATCTATGATTAAAATATCGCTTCTAGATTTGGCATAATAGAATACTTTCAAAAAATCTTCCGTAGAAATCATTTTGTCATTTCCAAGACTTCCTGAAATTACGCGCAAGTTTCCTTTTTTATAGCAGCCATCAAATATACTCTTATAGTCACCTTGCTCAATGAAGTAATCCAACAAATCGAAATACATATCTTCTATTCCAAAAAACAAATTGGCAGAATAACTGCGATCTAAATTAATAAGTGTTGTCTTATATCCTCGATCAGCAAAAGCCGTAGATAAATTCCATGCTAAGTGAGACTTACCATTTGGACAATTCGAGTATATGCTAAGAACGGCAGTGTCCAATTCCTTGACCCATAAGGTCTTGTTATTATTCTTAAAGAAATTCTTTTTTGCAGCTCTGTTTTGCATTCCGCTTCTATATAATAATCTATATAGGTCCTCAGAAGAGATATTCTCCCCTACATGATAGTCAATTATATTTTTACTTATGAGATATTTAATAAATAAATCAGTATTACTATCTGATTTTCCATAAAGATAAACGATTCTAATATCAGGTCTGACAGTCTGAATACTTTCTATCAAAACACTTGGATCCTCAGTACCTTTAAGGTATCTTGACAGAACCACTGTGTCAGCTTTTGTATAACTCAAGTACTCATGTAATTCTTCTGAATTATCGGCGATATCAGAAATATCTACATCTATATTTTGAGCAATAAACCCATTTATCCCCTTGTGATTCATCGCCAACAATAACTTCACCCTTCTCTACACCTCCACAAAGACACAATGTAATTTATTATTGATTATTTTTATATATTATATTAACTACAATTATACAAATCAAATTGTAGTATGTCAATATTACATAGTGAATTTTGTAATAACCTTTGTTTTTTTATGCTTAAACTATCTTTCGTGTAAATTTTTGTTGCAAAAGCAAGACTTCTAGAGTTAAACTAATAGTTGAATAGATATGTTGCGAAAAGTAGTTATCATTTTACTAATCAGTAAAAGAATCTGCTTTAGCACAATCAGAACAGCATTTTTCACAACATATAAACATAGGAAAATGTTTTACACTATATGAGTTAATGAATATGTTTTGTGCAAAACATATAGTGTAGTGCAAAACATATAGATACGGGATGTGATTGAATGAGCGGTAAGCGTAAGAGGGCAAATGAAAGTCAAATATCCATTTATGATATCGTACTTAAGGCTGGAGATAAGCTGTTTAAGGATGGTACTATGTATGGCGAGATTACCGGAGAAAGTGAGTCACTGTACTATGTACTAAAATGTAACAGCAATGACAATATGCCTATACCTTTTCAAAAGCATTCACTTAGAAATAATATATTGCTTGGCAAACTGACCTTAGAATGTTTTAATTATGATTAATAAAAAATCGGGAACTGATATAATCAGTCCCCGATTTTTATATTTTGCCATGCTGCTGGGTTTATAATTTCCATCGTGGCATCTACAATTTGTTTTTGTTGCTCTTCTCTGCTTATATCTGCTGCTTCATCACCCTTTTGGAAGCCATACCAGCCAAATTGAGAATGGTTGCCTCCTGCTATTGATACCCATAGTATTGAATCCGGCAGCAAATGTCTTGTCTTTGAAATCTTGCCTGGCTGTGTCAATCCATCGTTTCTTCCGTATATGGACATAATCGGTAGTGTCGATTCAGAAAGATCTGAGGATTCTTCAGGGTAGGAAGCCCATAGTATCAGCCCATCAAATGCATCCTGATGACTTTTCACGTATCTGGCTGCCATTACTCCACCCAAGGAGTGACCTGCGATATACCACTTCTTTATATCATTGTTTTGCTCTATTACCTTGTCTGCTTTGTTTATCCCAAATATGGCAAGGTTAAAGGGCATCTTCACGATGATTGTCTTTATCCCACGTTCCGCAAAGGCTCTTGCTGTTGGTGCGTATGCTTCCGGTTTAACTTTGCCACCGGGGTATATGATCAAGGCTTTTTCCGCCTTTGTATTTATTGGTGTAAAAACAATGAAATCCTTATTCGTGATCTCTACCTTTTCATCGGATTTCATAGCAGCCAAAGCTTCAGGCATCGGAATCGCTTGACCCATAGATAAGTAGGAAACAAAAGCAATTGATAATATTAGTATAACTCCACTTATTATGGTCAAAATTTTTTTTACCTTCATACATAAACATCTCCTGCTTATAAATTAATAGCGCACGATAATTATACCACTTAAAAAGGAGCATATAAAATTATATGCTCCTTTCACTTAAAATCTGCTTTTAATAAGTTATCAACTCTTTGTCCTTTATGCTGTCTTTGTTAATGTTATCTTTTTCCTTCTCTGGAATCACTATGGTATTTGGATTTCCATCGCTGATATATCTCTTTTCAGGATGCTTCTCAAAGCTTGCCAGATAATCATAGATTCCAGTTCCTCCCATTTTAAGTTCACTGGCTCTGATTCTTGGCAATCTTGCTGCATCAAGCTTTATGTGATTTGGGGCTGGCGCAGGATTGCTGCCCACTCTAAGTATTGCTCTATTGTTATACTTTGTACCTTCGTATTCACCTGATACTGCATATTGGAATTTCTCATCCTTAGGTGCAATTCCGTAAGGTAGCGCTAGTGCAAATACATCATAACCAGGCAGATATTCTTGAGTGGATTTTACGTTGAGCGCCAATGCCTTTTGTACACCCTCCGCACTTTGTTCTCCCAGGTTTTCATGCGTATAGGCATGGTTGCCAATTTCGTATCCGTTTTTAATTAAGAAATCATACTTTTCTTTGATTAGCTCTTTTTGTCTAAACGGATTTGAATAATATACAAAGAATGAGCCGCCTTGACCGAAATCAGGATGCTTCTTCTTAAATTCTTCTATAATTCCTACCGCACAGTCTGGGTCAAGCTTCTTCTCTCCGTTTTCTTCTATTATATTAAATTGGTTTTGCAGTCCGTCGTCAAAGGTTATCACCACTGGTGTAAAGCCTGCTTCAACCTTTATGTTATTCTCTATATAATCCTTAAGCGTAATTAATCTGTAGCCTTTTTCATATAAATTTTCCAAATCTCTTCTGAAGTTTTCTGGGGTTCTTACCCATTCTTCTTCCTTACTTCCAATTCCATGATACATAAGCAGCATGATTTGCCCGTTTTCATTTGCTTTAATTGCACTATAGTCTGCCTGCGGAGCTGCCGGTTCCGGTTCTTTTTCATCTTCGGGCTTAGGTTGTGGTGCAGGCTGTTGTGTCTGATCCGGAGTTTTGGCTGGCGGTGCAACATTCGTTCCTGTTTGTGGTGTACAAGCACCAAGTAAAAGTATCATAATTAGCATAAATGTTAGTGCATATTTTGCTTTGAATTTTATCATTTCGAGCCCCTTCCGCAAAGTTTTTTATAAAATTTTTATGTATAATTTTATTATATCAGACGCATCAACATTCTTCGATGATTTTCGCCAAATTTATTCAACCTCATTTTTCCATTATGTCAAAATTAGTTTGTATTAGTTAAATGCAACAAACTAAACTTCTTTCTTTCGGACAAAATATAATTAGATTTTAATCTTTAAGGAGGTTTTAGCTATGTCATCAAGGTATAGAAAATATACAAACCTTTTTGGACATCAAGTAGAATTCTCATCAGAATTGCTGCTTCCATATGCAAGATACTTCCGCAGAGAATCAAAATCACAAAAAGCACAGGTAAATAGTGAACACAGGCCAAAAACAACAGCAGGTAGAAAAAGACCAATGGATGAAAAATTAAGCAAATAACAAACGAGCGGCTATACGCCGCTTTTTTAGATAAAATGATTTTTCCAAAAGCCCTTTATACATATAGATTTTTCCTAAACCTATAATTATATGCATATTGGAATTATCTTATACCTAAAAACAAATTATTCTAGTATATATTTTTTCTAAAAGGTTAAATTAATAGTGTAGCAATTAGCACAAATAAATTATTAAATGGAGGGTTTTACTATGGCACTAGGAAGTGGAAACTATAATAAAGGACTAAAAGTACCAGGCGCTCACAAGGCCCTTGATAATATGAAATATGAAATCGCATCGGAATTGAATTTGCCAGTACACCAAGGTTCAGAAGACTACTGGGGAAATCTTTCCTCAAAGGACTGTGGAAGAGTTGGCGGTTCAATGGTTAAGAAGCTTATTCAAATGGCAGAAAGTCAACTAGAAGGCAAGGAATAATCAAAGTTTTTTAACTTAATATATAAAAACAAAAATCAGGCAGATATTGTCTGATTTTTGTTTTTGATATTAATTCGCTTTATTGCTATAATTAATTAAACAGAAAGGGAGCTGATATCATGTTTGATGACAAAAGCAAAAGCGCTTTAAACAAGCTAATTGTTTTATATATATTAGATAAAATTGAAATTTCAATTACGAATGCGCAAATAACCAATATTATATTAGAAAACAACATCATAAACTATTTCTCCTTGCAGGAATGCATTGCTGAATTAGAGAAGTCAGATTTAATGAAGCTTGAAGAAAATCAAGGACAGCACGCATTTCAGATATCTGAGGCAGGACAAAGAACTGTGTCCATGTTCATGGATAGGATACCTAAAAGCACCAAAACTATCATCAATGATTATATAACTAAAAATAAGGATAGAATCAAAAAAGAATCTGAAATCTTTGCAGATTTCACTAAAAATAATGAAAATGAATATGTCGTAAACCTTAAGGTTGTAGAGAACGAGATTGTTTTGATAGACCTTAAGTTAAACGTTGTCTCTGCTAAGCAGGCAAGACTTATATGCGACAAATGGAATAATTCCTCAAGTAAAATTTATGGGCAGATTATGGATTCTCTGATAAATTAATTTAATATGCGGGAGGTATGAAGATGAAAATTGGTCTTGTTGGTCTTCCCCTAGTAGGAAAAACTACCTTTTTTAATTTATTGACAAATGCACATGCTGAGATTTCTAATTTTAGTTTGGGCAAGGTTGCATCCAACATTGGTACAGCAAAGGTTCCAGATCATAGAATAGACTTTCTTACAGGCATGTATAAGCCAAAGAAAATTACTTATGCTCAAATAGATTTTATCGATGTTCCCGGGCTGGTAAGCGGTTCTAGCACCGGCAAGGGAATAGGCAACCAGTTTCTTGAGGATATTAGGAAGGTTGATGCTCTTGTACATATAGTTAGAGCCTTCGAAAATTCCGACGTATTACACGTTGACGGCTCTATTGACCCAATGAGAGATATTGAAACCATAAGCCTTGAGCTTCTATTTGCAGATCTTGGTGTTATCGACAATAGAATCTCCAGAATTCAAACTACTCGCAAGGTAACCAAAGAAAATCTTCTGGAGCTAGAGGTTCTCAAGAAATGCAAGGAAGCTTTGGAAAATGGAAAGCTGCTCCACCAAGTAAATCTTA
>JARBUB010000148.1 GCA_029239905.1 Clostridia bacterium | reverse complement strand
ATATAGAATTCTGTTAGGAGGTAACAATATAATGGAAATGTATCGTTCTCATGTAATGATTTGCAGGGGTACTGGCTGTACATCCTCAAATTCAGAACAGATAGTTAAAAACTTCGAAGATTTAATCAAGAAAAACGGTCTTGAAAATGAAGTTGTTGTAGAAAGAACAGGTTGTTTTGGACTATGCGCTTTGGGTCCAATCGTTATAATTTATCCTGAGGCATCCTTCTATAGTCTTGTAAAACCAGAAGATGTAGAAGAAATCGTAAATGAGCATTTAATAAAGGGTAGAGTTGTTAAGAGATTACTATACGCAGAAACCATAGAAAACGATATTATAAAGTCAATTGACGATGTTGATTTCTACAGGAAGCAAGTTAGAGTTGCACTTAGAAATTGCGGAGTTATAAACCCTGAAAATATAGATGAATATATAGCATTTGATGGTTATAAAGCCTTGGAGAAGGTACTGGGAACTATGAAACCTGCTGATGTTATAGATACAATCAAGCGTTCAGGACTAAAGGGTAGAGGCGGCGGTGGCTTCCCAACTGGTATGAAGTGGGAATTCGCAGCAAAATCACAAGCGGATCAAAAATATGTACTTTGTAACGCAGATGAAGGAGATCCAGGCGCATTCATGGATAGAAGCGTTTTGGAGGGAGATCCTCACTCAGTTATAGAAGCAATGACAATAGCTGCTTATGCAATTGGTGCAAGCCAAGGCTTTGTGTATGTTAGAGCAGAATATCCAATAGCGGTTAAGAGACTTGCTATAGCCATAAATCAAGCTAGAGAATATGGGCTTCTTGGCAAGAACATAATGGATTCAAATTTTGACTTTGACTTGGAAATAAGATTAGGCGCAGGCGCCTTTGTATGTGGTGAAGAAACAGCACTAATAGCATCTATAGAAGGGGAAAGAGGTATGCCAAGGCCAAGGCCTCCATTCCCAGCAGTAAAAGGTCTGTTTGGAAAGCCAACAATACTTAATAACGTTGAAACTTATGCAAATATAGCACAAATAATAAACAACGGTGCAGAATGGTTTGCATCAATGGGAACCGAAAAATCAAAGGGTACTAAGGTATTCGCTTTAGGCGGAAAAATCAATAACACAGGTCTTGTTGAAGTACCTATGGGTACAACTATGAGAGAGGTTATATTCGAAATTGGTGGCGGTATACCAGATGGTAAGAAGTTCAAGGCTGCTCAAACAGGTGGTCCTTCTGGCGGATGCATACCAATGGAACATATAGATGTTCCTATCGACTATGATAACCTGATTGCTTTGGGCTCTATGATGGGTTCAGGCGGATTAATCGTTATGGACGAAGACAACTGTATGGTTGATATAGCAAGATTCTTCTTGGATTTCACTGTAGATGAGTCATGCGGAAAATGTACTCCATGTCGTGAAGGTACAAAGAGAATGCTTGAAATACTTGATAGAATAGTAGAAGGCAAAGGAAAAGATGGTGACATAGAAAAGCTTGAGTCATTGGCAAATACCATAAAGAACTCAGCTCTTTGCGGTCTAGGTCAAACAGCTCCAAACCCTGTACTATCAACATTAAGATATTTTAGAGATGAATATGAAGCACATATATATGATAAAAGATGTGCTGCAGGTGTATGTAAAGGACTTGCAAAATATACAATTATTGAAGACAAGTGTAAGGGCTGCGGTATTTGCGCGAAGCAATGCCCTGTTACTGCAATATCTGGTAAGGTTAAGACTCCATACCTGATTAATAACGAAAAGTGCGAGAAGTGCGGCATCTGTTTAGAAAAGTGCCCATTCGGAGCAATAATAAAAGCATAAATAAAGGGTCAAATCAGCAGTTATATGTGCTGATTTGGCCTTTGTTATTCATATCTATTATAAAGCAGTTGTCAGGTTTTTCCTTGCACAACTGTTTTGTTTTTTGTGATAATTCTATTATCTTTCCATAAGAACGCCTTGCACCTATAGCTAGAAGTGGTACTCCGATAAAATCAATCTTAAGTGCTCTGGAAAAAAAGCCTCCCAAAGTCATTGAAATAGGCACAGTTCCAGATGTATTTATGTAGGCAAAGCACTCATTTACGTTATAAAGCTTATGTATATCCATAGTAAGATTTATCATTGCAGGAATAAGTGCCTTTGAAGTTCCTCTTCCGATGGTATATACTTTATTTCCTTCTGCATCTTCTCCATGGAATATTAACTTTCCCATATCTTTATATTGCAGCTGATTAAAATATTTAGTATTTAAAATTTCTTTCTTAGAGGGTATAATATCAGAAGGAAGATAACCCAAATGCACTGCAGAAGTCAAAATTGATGAGTGGGTTCCTCCGTAGCAGTTGTATACAATTATCATGCAAAAATCACCTCGTGAATATTATTTGCAATAAGTATAAAACTATCCAATATTGTTGAACGTTTATGTCGAAAAATAAAATGTGCAATTATTGGGGTTGGAAGGGCATTGTTAAATAAAAAATTATCGTGTATACAGGATTATATGCTATAATGTCGAAGGAAAGAAGTTGAGATGTATACGACTCCATTATTTTGGTTTATACATTTAGATATAATGTATATATAATTGAAAAGTTTCTTATATGTCTATAGCATTAATGAAATTTTTCATGAATTGCATAGGGTCTAATTTGTGAAATTTTAATTTTACCTATGCGCTTTAACGGCAGAAGTCGATTCTGCAATAAAAAACTCATAATTTACAAGGGGTGAGCATATTGAGTAACGAAAAATTGACGTTTAAAGGCGGAACTCATCCACCACACAGCAAAAAGGCAACTGAGAAGCTGGCGCTAGAAAAGGCGAATGCTCCTAAAGTGGTTGTTATTCCTATGCAGCAACATATTGGAGCGCCATGCGATCCAGTTGTAGCAGTCGGGGATGAAGTGAAGGTTGGACAGAAGATTGGTGAAGCAAAGGGCTTCGTATCAGTTCCGGTACATTCAAGTGTATCTGGTAAAGTAACTGCTATAGAGCCAAGGATGTATAGTGGTGGTACTAAGGTTACATGTGTTGTAATTGAATCAGACATGCAGGATTCAATACATGAAAGTGTAAAATCAAAAGGAAGTTTGGAATCCTTGTCCGCAGATGATATCAAAAACATTATCAAAGATGCCGGTATTGTAGGTATGGGTGGAGCAGCTTTCCCAACTCATGTTAAGCTAGCACCTCCGCCAGATAAAAATGTTGACACGGTTATACTGAATGGCGCAGAGTGTGAGCCTTATTTAACTGCAGACCACAGACTGATGTTAGAGAATCCAGAAGATGTAGTTTATGGACTTCAAGCTTTGATGAAAGCACTAAACGTTTCCAAAGGCTATATTGGAATTGAAGATAACAAAATGGATGCAATTGAAATAATGGAAAAAGCAGCAGCAGGAAAGACTGGTATTAAGGTAGTTGCTCTGCATGCAAAGTATCCTCAAGGGGCAGAAAAACAGCTTATTTATGCATGTACAAAGAGAGAAGTTCCAACTGGTGGTTTGCCGGCTGATGCAGGTGTTGTTGTAAACAACGTTGGTACAGCTGCCGCAGTGGCAAAGGCTATAAAGACTGGAATGCCTCTTGTAGAGAGAATTGTAACTATAACAGGTGAAGGAATCAACAATCCTAAAAACCTTCTAGTTAAAATTGGTACTTCCTTTAAAGAAATCATTGATCAGTGTGGTGGCTTTAAAGAAACTCCATTAAAGATTATTGCAGGCGGACCAATGATGGGTATTGCACAATTCCATATTGATATTCCTGTTATAAAGGGTACTTCAGGAATATTAGTATTAAGTGTAGCGGAAGCTAGATTGCCAGAGGCATCAAACTGTATTAGATGTGGTAAATGCGTAGAGGTTTGCCCGATAAATCTAATGCCCGCTGGATTAAGTGCACATGCTATGCTTGACAATTTTGATCAAGCTGAAAGCTTACACGCTATGGATTGTATCGAGTGCGGCAGCTGCTCATTTGTATGTCCTGCCAAGAGACCACTAGTTGAATCCATAAGATTGGCAAAAAGAGAAATTATTGCAAAACGCAAGAAAGCTCAAGCGAAGTAATAGGGGGGTAAAAAGTTGGAAAACAGCAGATTTTTAGTATCATCCTCGCCTCATATTAGGTCGGGTGAATCTACAAGAAGAATAATGATGGATGTAGCAATTGCATTACTACCCGCGCTTTTTGCAGGTATATGGTTTTTTGGATTAAGAGCATTATGGTTGACTTTAGTGGCGGTAGGTTTTGCAGTTGCATCTGAAATTGCAATGCAAAAGCTTATGAAGAGACCTGTCACAGTAAGTGACTTCAGTGCAGTAGTAACAGGCTTATTAATCGCATTTAACGTTCCTTCTACATTGCCGCTATGGATGGTAGCAATAGGAGCAATGTTTGCAATAGTAATTGCGAAACACTGTTTTGGAGGAGTTGGCCATAACTTTATTAACCCAGCCTTAGCTGCAAGAGCAGTGCTCTTAGCATCATGGCCGGTTGATATGACATCTTGGGTACAACCAGGAGTTGATGCGGTAGCAACAACAACACCTTTGGCTATATTAAAGGGAACAGAAGCAGTTAATCAAGTTTTACCAAATGTAATGGATTTATTTGTTGGAAATGTTGGAGGCTGTATAGGTGAAACCTCAGCACTAGCACTTTTAATAGGCGGACTTTATTTGCTTTATAGAAGAGTAATCAGCTACAGAATACCAGTGACATATATTGCCACTGTTGGCATACTAGCCTTCGTATTCAGCGGCTTTGATTTAACTTATATACCATATCATATTTTAGCTGGTGGTTTATTGCTAGGTGCAATATTCATGGCTACAGATTATTCATCTTCACCTATGACCGCAAAGGGACAAGTTATATTTGCCATAGGATGTGGATTATTAACTACTGTAATAAGATTTTATGGTGGTTATCCAGAAGGCGTATCCTACTCAATATTGTTAATGAATATCGCAACGCCTCTAATTGATAGATTTACTTTACCAAGAAAATTTGGGGGGGTGAAAAAGAGTGCGTGATTATATTAGATTAACTGGCGTACTTTTGATCATTTGTGCTATTGCAGCAGTACTTTTAGGTCTTACAAACGGAGTTACGTTTGAAAAGATAGCAGAGCAAATAGAAAAAGCGAATAATGAAGCAAGACAAATAGTACTTCCGACAGCGGATGAGTTTACTAAGCTTGATGAGGCAGCATTGGCTGCAATCAAGGCAAATCCTGATAACGGCATAGTTCGAGATATTTATGAGGCAAAAGCTGGAGGTACCTTGGTAGGTTACACAGTTATGGTTGCGCCTAAGGGTTATAGTGGAGCTGTTGAAATGATAGTTGGTGTTGATGTAAATGGAATAGTTCAAGGTGTAAAGATTGGAACGAACACTGAAACACCTGGACTCGGTAAAAATGCAGAAAAGCCAGCTTTTAGTCAGCAATACAAAAACAAAACTTGGGATAATCTAATCAGTGTTATTAAAAATGGTACTCCTAAAGAAAATGAAATAGTTGCTATTGCGGGATCAACAATTACATCAAAAGGTGTAACAGCTGGTGTAAATAGAGCTATGGCAGTGGCAAAAGAATTGTCAGGTAAATAATCGATGATGTTGGAGGTGGAAAGATGAGTTTATATAAAGACTTTAGCAATGGTATCATAAAGGAAAATCCAGTGCTTAGACTTGTACTTGGAACATGTCCTACCCTTGCTGTTACAACTGCCGTTTTTAACGGTATTGGTATGGGTTTAGCAGCTACTGCTGTTTTAGTAGGATCAAATTTAATAATTTCTCTTATAAAGAAGATTGTACCTAATGAAGTTAGAATACCTGTTTATGTAATAGTTATTGCTTCCTTCGTTACTATTGTTCAGATGCTTATAAAAGCATATTCACCTGAACTGGATAAACAGTTAGGTATATTTATTCCTCTTATAGTTGTTAACTGTATTATATTCGCAAGAGCGGAGTCCTTTGCAGCAAAGAATCCTCCATTAAATTCAATTATGGATGGTATTGGTATGGGCTTAGGTTTTACATTGGCTCTAGTAATAATCAGTACATTTAGAGAAGTACTTGGAGCAGGAACCTTCTTCGGAATGCAAATTTTCGGTGCAGGCTTTAAGCCAGCATTGGTTATGATATTGCCTCCAGGGGGCTTCCTAGTATTCGGACTTACTATTGCTGCGGTTAACAAATTAACTGCCAGCAAGAAGGCATAGGAGGTAGTTTAATGAATCTTTTATTAATTTTATTAAGTGTTGTATTGGTTAACAACTTTGTATTATCTAGATTTTTAGGAATATGTCCCTTCTTAGGAGTTTCTAAGAAGGTTGAGACAGCTACTGGTATGAGTCTTGCAGTTACCTTTGTTATGGGTTTGGCTTCAGTAATGACTTGGTTGGTTAATACTTTCGTATTGATTCCACTAGATATAGAATATATGCAAACTATAGCATTTATACTTGTTATAGCTGGTCTGGTTCAATTTGTTGAAATGGTAATTAAAAAGACTAGTCCTACATTATATCAAGCTCTAGGAGTTTATTTGCCATTAATTACAACAAACTGTGCTGTTCTAGGGGTTGCTATTCTAAATATCCAAAGCAATTTCAATCTGATAGAAACTTTGGTAAATGGAGTTGGCGGAGGTTTAAGCTTTACATTGGCAATTGTATTATTTGCCGGTGTTAGAGAGAGACTTGAGACATCACCAGTTCCAAAGGCTTTAGAGGGATTTCCTGTAGCGATGATTGCAGCAAGTCTGTTCTCAATAGCATTTTTAGGTTTCCAAGGTCTTATAAAATAATAACAATAACAGCAAATTATCATTAATGAGGTGAAAATATTGAATCTGGTTAATATAGTATGGCCGGTATTAAGTCTGGGAGGACTAGCTATCTTCTTTGGAATCGTTCTAGCTTATGCCTCCAAGAAATTTGCCGTAGAAGTTAATCCTAAGACGGCTGAGGTTAGAGATGCTTTGCCTAGCGCAAATTGCGGCGGCTGTGGCTTTGCGGGTTGTGATGCCTTTGCAGATGCTGTAGTAAACGGTAAAGCTGCTATAAATGGATGTCCTGTTGGTGGAGCTGCATTGGCAGTTAAACTTGGAGAAATTATGGGTGTTTCTGCTGATGCAGCAGAAAAGCATGTTGCAAGAGTTATTTGCTGCGGTGATTCAAACAATGCAAATGAAAAGTATGAATACCAAGGTATAACAGATTGTAAAGCAGCAGAAGCTCTAGCAGGCGGTTCAAAGAGCTGCAGATATGGATGTACTGGACTTGGTACTTGCGTAAAGGCATGTCCCTTCGATGCAATACATGTAGTAAATGGTGTTGCAGTTGTTGATGAAGAGAAATGTACTGCATGTAAAAAGTGTATTGCAGTGTGTCCGAAAAATATTATCGAGCTAGTACCAATTTCTAAAGAAGTTAGAGTACTTTGCAAGAATCAAGAAAAAGGCAAAGCAGTTATGGAATCTTGTAAGGTTGGATGTATTGCTTGCCAAAAATGTGTTAAAGCTTGTAAGTTTGATGCGATCGTATTTGAAAACAATCTTGCAAGAATCGATTACAGCAAGTGTGTAAATTGCATGATGTGTGCAGAAGCATGTCCTACAAAGACAATATATGCAAACTTCGCAAACAGAAAAAAAGCATTTGTAGTTGATGATAAATGCATTGGTTGCACGATTTGCTCTAAAAATTGCAACTTTGAAGCGATTGAAGGAGAACTTAAGGGCAAACATAAGGTTCTAGAAGATAAATGTGTTGGATGTGGAAGATGTTATGAGAAATGTCCTAAGGATGCAATTGAAATGAGATAGAAAGAAGCGGATATTCCGCTTCTTTTTTTTTTACCCCAAGGCTACATAATGATATAACGAATATATATTTTATTTTGCTCAAGAAAAATGCCAAACTTATTGCAGTAGATATGGTTAAATGCTAAACTAGTTATGGATAGAAATTTGTCGTAATATAAGATTTTTTATACTTCCTGTTTGATGAACCTAAAAGGTGGGGAAAATAGAATAGTAAAGGAGATGGGTCATATGTCTAAAAGTTATGGTAAAGGTAATGGATGGATACTTTTTTTAATGATTATTTCCGGTATAGTTATAGGAGGTTTTTTAGGCGAATTACTTGGGCAATATGTACCAATATTGAAGTATGGGATTAATTACGGGGTAAGTACACATACATGGGATTTAAAAATATTGGAGTTGACTCTAGGGTTTAAGTTAAGCATCAATATGTTTAGCGTACTCGGTATTTTAACAGCAATCTTTTTTTATAAAAGAAACTGGTAACATATATTGATTTGCTAAATCGTATTATGACAAAGTATAATTGTATTACATTCAAAATAGGAAGTGGATTATGAACATAGTACTAGCTTCAAATTCTCCAAGGAGAAGAGAGATACTAAGCCAACTCAATATAAGCTTTGAGGTTGTACCATCAGATTTTGAGGAAACACTTATAAATATGGAGCCAATTGCATTAGTAGAGCATTTTGCATATATGAAAGCTTTAGATGTGTTCGTGAGACTTAAAAACAATTTGGCAGAAGACACATATGTAATTGGTTCAGATACGATTGTTTATTGTGGTGAGATAATGGGCAAACCAAAATCTGATGAGGATGCATTTAAGATGCTGAAAGCCTTGAGCAACAAAGAGCACCAGGTTATTTCTGGATTGAGTGTGATTCAGGGTAGTACGGGGAAAGTTATAACAATGCATGAGAGCACCAAGGTATGGATAAGAGAGCTTGGAGACAGAGAAATTATGAATTATATCTCCAGCGGGGAACCTTGTGACAAAGCTGGGGCATATGCAATTCAAGGAATAGGATCACTATTTGTTGAAAAAATTCAAGGGTGTTATTTTAACGTAGTTGGTTTACCTGTAAACAAGCTATTTAGAATTATGAAGCAATTTGATATTAACTTGATTTGATTTAGACTGTAAAGGTTGTGTAGCAGATGAGTTTACCAAATTCAAACCTTAGAATAAAAGATCTGCCTGAAAATGAAAGGCCTCGTGAAAAATTAACTAAATATGGAGCCGAGGTATTATCAAATGCAGAATTATTGGCAATACTACTTAGAACAGGAACAAAAAATGAAAGTGCAATCGATATTGCTTATAAGCTGCTTAAAAATCAGGAAGGAATAGGATTTATACTTGAGAACAAAGCAGAAGAACTAAGTTCTATTCATGGTATTGGACCTGCCAAAGCTGCACAGCTTAAGGCAGCGGTTGAACTTGGAAGAAGACTTGCAACGCAAACCTATAAAAAAGAAATCTTTATTAGATGCTCAAGAGATGCATCTAATATTGTTATGGAAGATATGAGATATCTTAAGAAAGAATACATGAAGGCAATACTTCTTAATATAAAATGTGGATTAGTAGGAGTAGAAGAAATCTCAGTGGGCAGTATTAATTCTTCAATAGTACACCCAAGAGAGGTTTTTGTGCCAGCGATTAAAAGATCCTGTGCCAGTGTAATATTAGTTCACAATCATCCAAGCGGAGATCCGACACCCAGTCAAGAAGATATTAATATTACAAAAAGGTTAGTTGAGGGTGGAAAGATTTTAGGAATAGAAGTAGTAGATCATATTATTATTGGAGATGGAAAGTATGTTAGCTTGAAAGATAAAGGGCTATTTTAAAATATGTGTTATAACGATTGATAGGGAGGAAACAATTTAAATGGGAATGTTTAATTTTTTTGTAAAAGATATAGGAATAGATTTGGGAACAGCAAACACATTGGTTTTTGTAAAAGGTAAGGGTATCGTGGTTAGGGAGCCGTCAGTTGTGGCGATGAGAAGAGAAAGCAATAATGTACTTGCTGTCGGTGAGGCTGCTAAAAAGATGATAGGGCGAACACCAGGGAACATTGTAGCTATTAGACCAATGAGAGATGGCGTAATCGCTGACTTTTCAGTTACACAAGATATGTTAAGGTACTTCATTCGTAAAGCAATCGGTAATTCAATGCTAGGAAGACCAAGAGTATTGGTCAGTGTGCCTTCAGGTATTACCGAGGTTGAAAGACGTGCGGTTGAAGAAGCTGCTCAGCAGGCAGGAGCAAAAGCTGCGAAAGTAATTGAAGAGCCTATGGCAGCAGCTATAGGAGCTGGACTACCGGTAGGCGAACCAACAGGAAGTATGATAGTAAATATGGGCGGTGGTACTACTGAAATTGCAATCATATCCTTAGGTGGTATCGTAACAAGTAAATCAATCAGGGTAGCTGGAGACAAATCAGACGAAGCTATTGTGAATTATGTTAAAAGAGTATATAATCTTGCCATAGGTGAGCGGACCGGAGAAGAAATCAAAATTACGATTGGTTCTGCTTATGCAGGTTCAATTGATGGGGGCATGGATATTAAGGGCAGAGATTTAGTTACAGGACTGCCAAAGACAATTTTTATTTCCTCTGATGAAATAATGGAAGCTTTGAGAGAGCCAATATCTCAAATAATAGACGGAATAAAGAGTACATTGGAGAAAACTCCGCCAGAGCTTGCTTCTGACATCATGGATAGAGGAATCATGTTATCAGGCGGAGGTGCTCAATTGCATGGCCTCGCAGACCTAGTTAGAAAAGAAACAGGAATGCCTGTTAATGTAGCAGAAAATCCTTTGGAATGTGTTGTAATGGGAGTTGGAAAAGCCTTAGAACAATTTGAGGAAATAAGCAGGTCTCAATATTCAAGAAAATATTAAGATTAAAAGCATGGCTAATGTAGTTTGTTGGCCATGCATTTGAATATGGAGTGAGGTATATGAAGCTATTTAGTAATAAACTCTTGACTTTTATCGTAATAGTATCAATTGTACTGATAGTATTTATGGCTGTTACGTCAGGAGGTAGGACAAGACCTACAGCTGTAGAAGGTGCCTTAGGCACAGTTATTAATCCAATACAAAATGTATTTTATTCTGTAGGTGAATTTTTTGGCGGTTCCTTTGAAAGCCTATTTCAAATAAGAGGCATTAAGAAGGAAAATGAAAGCTTAAAGGCTGAGATTAGTACTCTTCAGGAAGAAAATCGAAAACTTATTCAATTTGCATCTGAAAACAATCGGCTCCGAAGTCTTTTGGGATTTAAGGATAACAATGAGGATTTGACTTTCATTACTGGAGCAAACGTTACTGGAATGGATCCAAGCAATTGGTTTGATATTTATACTTTGGACAAGGGTTCAAATGACGGAGTTCAGGCCAATGATGCTATTCTTTGGGGCAATGGATATTTAGTAGGCCGAGTAATAGAAGTAAGCAGCACCTACTCAAAGTTTATGGCATTGATTGATCAAAGAAGCTCTGTCAGCATTATTGTTGATAGGACAAGAGATCTAGGGATAGTATCTGGAAGTACAGATAACGAGATAATAGCAGTAATGCCAATAGAATCAGATATAGCAAAAGGTGATGATATTAGCACTTCTGGATTCAGCACCTTCCCTAAAAATTTATACATTGGCAAGGTAAAAGCTGTTGAAAAGCAGGAAAGAAAACTGCAAAAGTTGGTGCACATCGACCCTGCAGCAGATTTCAAGAGATTAGAGGAAATATATATTGTAAGAAGTTCAAATCAGTGAGGTTAATATGAAGACATTTGTTATATCTGGACTTGTGTTGCTTAATATAATATTTGAAGCGACACTTTTTCAGTTTTCGCGTATCAATGGAATAAAACCGGATTTTGTAATCATATTAATTATTTCATATGCTATACTTGAGGGTGGTGCCTTTAGCTCAGCTATAGGCTTAGTTTCAGGCTTACTGATAGATATACTATATGGTAGAGCTCTTGGAATAAATGCTTTTTCTTATATGATAACTGGTTATATTTTCGGGCAAGCTCGTGAAAATGTGTTTAGAGATAGTATTATACCTCCAGCATTATTCAATTTTGCTGCAGTTGTAATATATCAGCATATATACTTTTTATTAATGTATTTGACGGGAAACCTATTGCATGATGGAATTTTATATTCTCAGATACTATTAAAAATTATATTGCCTCAGGGTATATATAATGCAATTTTAGGAGCTGTTATTTATAGATTCTTTTTGCGTCTCAACAACAAACAGTTTATGCAGAATAGACTGTACTAACTAAATCTAGAAGTATGTTTTGCATATTCTGATTAAATTTAAGAAGTTTAGTGCAATACATGTAATCTGTCGTTAAAAAATATAGGTGATAAAATGTTAAAAAAATTCTTTAAAACTAGAATAGATTATTTAAATGTAATAATTGTTATGATTGCATTATTGCTTATATTTCGTCTGGCTGATTTGCAAATTGTTAAGGGCGATTACTATAAGAATAGAGCTGAGAACATCAGAACACGTACCATTAGAATTGATGCCCCCAGAGGTACTATTGTTGATAGATTTGGCAGAACC
>JARBUB010000147.1 GCA_029239905.1 Clostridia bacterium | reverse complement strand
GCTTTAGAGGAGCGGCGCCAGGCATTTTGATTGAGTTCGAAAAGCTCTATGCTAGCTGCAGCAGAGTAATCCTGAAGCAGAATTATAGAAGTACAAAGCACATATTAAATTGTGCCTTAGCATTAATAGACAACAACAAAAGCAGATATCAAAAGAAGCTGCAGCCAACAAAAGAACAAGGAATTATGCCGGTTATAACCGGTATGAAAGACTTTGATGATGAAGCTCGTTATATTGCCTGCAAAATCAAGGAGCTAAATGCGACAGGTAAGAATTTATCAGATATCGCTGTAATATACAGGACAAACTTGCAATCCAGAGCCTTAGTTGATGCATTTATGGATCATAATATACCTTTTGTTGCAGCAGATGGAGCTGCCTCTATATATAATCATTGGGTGTTTAAGGATATTATTGCATATCTGCTCCTAGCTGTCGGTATGGGTAGTGAAAAAGAGATGACAAGAATATTGAACAAGCCCAAACGATATATAAGCAGGGATTCTATCGCTACTGCATTGAAGTACAACGGAGATTTTGTAGCAAATCTCATAACCTATTGCAGTCTCAATGTAAGACAGGTAAATGTGCTGACGGATTTTCAGTTCAGCATCAAAAAAATAGGCTCTATGAAGCTGAAGGATGCCTTTAAATACATAAGAGGGTATATAGGCTATGAAGAGTATCTGAGAGATTATGCAAGCAGTAAAGGCATCAAAGTGAAAGGATTACTTGAAGCGCTGGAAGAAGCAGAAAATGCAGTGAAGAATTTCGACGAAATAAAAGAATTCCTAGCCCATATAGAAGAGGTAACAATAAAGACAAAGCAGGCTAAATATAAGGCAACCAATAAAGACTCCGTCAGGCTGCTTACCATGCATAAAGCCAAAGGATTGGAATTTGATGTTGTGTTTATTGGAGGAGCGGTAGAAGGACTAAGCCCTTATGAGGGCAGTGAAACCTTGAGTCAAGAGAGTCTTGAAGAGGAACGCAGACTTTTTTATGTAGCTGCCACAAGAGCCAAGCAACAGCTGTTCATAGGAGTTCCTAAGGAACGCTACAACAAACAAGTAAAGCCTTCCAGATTTGTTGATGAAATCTTGAATATAGATTTGCAGGAAAACTTAAATTTGCAAATTGGTCAAAAGGTATTTCATAAAATATTTATGGAGGGTACAATTACGAACATATTAAAAGTAAAGGATACCACCAAACTTGTAATAGACTTCTATGGAGCATCCAAACAATTGGATTTGAAGCTTTGTTTGCAGAACAACTTGTTAACTATAAAGTAGAGCGGCAATGCCGCTCTACTATGAGTAGGAACATTTAGTCAACCTTAATTTATATATTCAGTAGCAAGTATCATAAACGGCTCCCTTTATTCATGTTGCTAATATGGAGCCTTTTTTAGTTTATGATACCTACATTTCCTATTTCCATTTCGACATTAGCTTTTATTTCCGCTTCTTGATACACTTCTTTCCAATCGATGCTTTGCCAATAGTCATAGTACTTAGCTCTGATCAAATCACCAATTCCAATGGGATCACAATTGGCTTCCTGCAGCTTCTTAATTATATTATTGCTTATTCTTGTAAACTGCTCACCAATTTTCTTCTCTAGATCCTCTTGTACCTTAGGGTCAATAGTTTTATCCCACTTATATTCATCTAGACTGCACCTGTATTTTACATTAATCTCAACAATAGGGGTGCCCTCCTCAGAAAAATCAATATTAATTTTTCTTTTATTTTTAAAAAAAGTAATAGCTAAACCGTATTTTACATCATGCTCCTTTAAAAACTCCGGGTCATCAAGAACAAAATCACTATACTTTAATTGATCCAGCAATCCCAATAATAGATTTGTCTCCTTGACATTTAGCTTACCCGTCATCTTATCTTTAGAAAATAGTGCACAGCCAGTAACTTGAATGATATCTTTACCTAGCTTGATGGTTGGGACAATAGGATCCAATCCAGGAGAAAAATAGTTAATATCAAAGTCAAATATCTTAGTATTGGGTATATTGGATAATTTTACATTATTCTCCAGTAGTTGATATAAATAAAAGGAAACCCTTGGCTTGCTTTCAAACTCAGAAGCCTTTTTAAGCAATTCAGCCGGAGAGCCTTCAACAATTGTGACAAAGGTAATGGCAGGAACAGTTACGTCTCTTTGAAATACCTCCAACAAATCATGTACTCCTTCTTTAGCAATACTATCAGATAGGAGAACCTGCTGGACTTTCCCTCCTTCTAAAAGCTTAGGGGATGCCAGTCGAATATTCGTTCTTCCACCTCTTACTATATGGGTCTCTGTACTAATAATATCTACCTCACCTGTTTGCTGACCTCCAACAACAGGGTATATGCTGGTTATCAAAAGTTTACCACTTTCTGAAAGTTCTATGCCAAAACTTAGTGTAAGTCCTACCTGTTCAAAAGTTTTTTGATCCCAGCAACCGCCTAGGAACAAAGAACAAAATAGAATTAAGGCTAATAATTTACGCAGATTTTTCATTTTTCTTATTACCTCGCTTAATAAAGGATAACAAATAACATATAAATATATATCCTACATACGCTGTTGAAACGTAACCTAGTTGATCGAATAGGGTATTTAACTGAATCATATCCTTTGGCAGACGGCTTAATAAAATAACTGCAATTGTAAAGCACCATATGAGTAACTTGCTTTTTTGTTTATTATTTTCAATGTTGAATACTATCTTTATGCTATTATAAGCACAGAAATAATACGTCAGTACCGTAGATATCATTATAGGAAACCAAAGGGATATAAAGAACAAATCTAGTCTTTCCACTACCGGTGCCCTATATGCTCTAGCTAAAGAAAAAACTGGATATAACAGCTGTTTAAGCATGACTTCGCCAAAAAAACCAGTAAGCATAGCTACTGTAATAATATAAAATACAACTGTAAATGCATTTGCATATAATGTATTTCTCAAAACCTTCTTCTTATCTTTTATATATGGATAGATAAAGGTCAATAGCTCATACCCAATAAAACTGGTAAAGGGCGAAAAAGAAACTTTAATAATTTTAGCTGCTCCAGCTGCCCCTATCGGTTGAAGAAAAGTGAATCTGAAATACTTCATAAGCAGTATATAATATAGAGTAACAATTATAATAAGAAATATCTTCAATGTAGAATACCGACATATATATTTTAGACCATACCAGCTTAGATAAATAATAGGAATAATGATGAAGCTTGTTAATACTAGAGGAGGTGTTAGTCTTAATGCAGACAGCCTAATAATATCATTAAATTTTCTCATCATTAATACTGTAGCATAAGTCAAGTATGCAATTGCTAAAAGACTAAATATTCGCCCAATATACTTCCCAAAAATCAAGTTGTTGATTTCTATAATCGTGATATTACCAAATCTTTTTAGGGTAGCAACAATTAAACAAATTAATAGGGCAGTTATCATACCTGCAAAGGCTATGGCAATCCACCCGTCGTGACCTATATCATCGGCTAGGGTTGAAGCCATTGAAAGTATGCCAAACCCAACTTGAGCAGAAACCACAAATATAAAAACTTGATTTGAGCTTATTTCATTTGCTTTGTTTATCATTAGTTTTCCCCCTGGTCTTATCTAATGGATGTGCTAAGGTTGGACGTTTTCGAAGTCTTTTAAGGGATGGTCTAAGCATAATATCCTTAAAGTCATTGCGATTAAAAGGAAATACAGGTTTAAAGTATGGCTCGCCCATAGACTCCAGTACTATTAAATGTGAGAGCAGAAAAACGCCGCAAATTACCACACCAATAATCCCAAAAATAGCTGCGAAGAGCATCACAATAAACCTGGTATATCTTATTGTAAGCGCCATGTCATGATTCGGAATCAAAAAGGATGCTATAGCAGTCACAGCAACTACAATTATAATAATGTTACTTACTATACCGGCGTCAACTGCTGCCTGACCGATAATCAAACCGCCGACAACACCAAGTGAGGTAGCTATAAAAGTAGGAAGCCTTATGGTAGCTTCACGAAGCATTTCCAGAGTTGTTTCCAATATTAATACCTCTATGATAGGTGGAAAGGGCACCCTTGCTCTTGATTCTGCTAAGGGGATTAGGAGGTTAAGAGGTATCATATAATAGTGATAGGAAACGATTGCTATGTATAAGGCAGGTAAAAACAATGCCATTAATAATCCAAGCATGCGAAGCAATCTTGTTAAGGATCCAACCGGCCAACTGGTACTGTAATCATCCAGCGCTTGAAAAGCAGAAAAAAACGACATAGGAGCAAGCATAGCAAATGGAGATCCATCGACAAGGACAGCCAGTTTGCCTTCCAATAGGCAGGATACAGTCTTGTCTGGTCTTTCGGAATATAGATAATGAGGAAATGGAGTTATCTGATTATCCGCTATCAATTGTTCAATATATCCTACGTCAAAAATTCCATCATATTGGATGTCTACTATTTTATTGTACATGGTTTCCACAATTTCTGGATTGGCTATACCTTCTATATAAACTAAAGCTACAGTTTGATTCGTTAAATCGCCTAAAGTTAATAGTCTAATCTTTAATCTGTTGTTCTTTACTTTTCTTCTTAGGATGGAGATATTTGTATTGATTGATTCGACAAAAGCCTCTTGTGCGCCTTTTACGTTTTTTTCAATTGTAGGTTCGGAAATATTTCTTTTTTCTACTTTTATAACACTTAAAGAAATAGCTATGTCATAGCCATTGATAAATACTGCTGTTTTGCCATTTAAAATATCTGATATTAATGCATCTATCTCATTTAGCAAGCTTAAGCTCGCGACCGGAAGTCGTACTGTCTGCATATTTTCATCAAATACCTGTGCACTTTCAAGCCGTAGAAGGTTTGGGATGATATCTCGCTGAAGTAAATCAATACTTGTCAGCCCCTCGACATATATGATAACGGCTGGAGTACCATCCTTCAGTAGAACTCTTTGTCTCTTGATATCAGGGCATTCTAGAAACTTTTCATTTAATATGAACATATTATCTTCTAGTTTTTTAGATAAGAGATTCTGCATATTTACACCACACTTAATATTCGTTAATAATGGAATGATAAATAATATTTACCAATAAATATAACTAGATATAATAATTCCCCAATTTGAAACAAATAATTACTTATAGTACAATAAATATATAATTTGTGTGAGGAGAATGAATATGACACATTATAAGGTTTCACTTCTACAAATGAATATCACATCCGGCGATCCGGAGAAAAATAGAGAAAAAGCTTTAAGCATGATAAAACAAACAATCTCAAAGAAGTCAAAGCCGGATGCTTTGCTGCTTCCCGAAATGTGGACTACAGCATATCAGCTGGGAGATATAGCAAATATATGTGATCAGGAAGGTATGCCAACAAATAGTCTTATTGCTGCTCAAGCAAAAGAGGGTAGAGTTAATATTGTAGCAGGCTCTTATGCAAGTATGAAGGACAGAAAAGTATTTAATACAGCGTATGTATTTAATCGTCATGGTGATAATATAGCAAAATACCAGAAAATACATCTATTCAAGCTTATGGATGAGGATAAATATATAGAATCAGGAAGTCAGCACTGTGTATTTAAGTTAGATGGTATTAAGTGCGGTATTATAATATGCTATGATTTAAGATTTCCTGAGCTTACCAGGAGACTTGCACTTGAAGGTATTAAACTATTATTTGTACCCGCGCAATGGCCGGCAGCCAGACTTGACCATTGGATTACATTATTAAAGGCAAGGGCAATTGAGAATCAGATATTTATCGCCGCAGTGAACAGGGCGGGAGAGAATCCAGAGGATGAATTTGCAGGTGGATCTATGATTATTAGTCCTTGGGGAGAGATCATAGCTCAAGCGGATTATAAAGAACAAGTTATCACAGCTGATTTGGATTTCAGCTTAATAGAACAAGCAAGAAGCAAGATTGATATACTAGGGGATCGAGTACCCCACACATATTAAGTTTAAAAATAAATAGGAGGAAGTTATGCATTACGTAAAAATTATAAGAGCATCAGGTAGTTTTTTTGCAAGAGAGTTTCAAAAAAAAGAAAAGGTAAGGAAAAATATAAAATATAGAGAAGTTGATGAAAAGACGGTAATACAACAGTTTAAAGATGGAGATACCACAGTTGAAATATATTTTGAGGATTCAGAGAGAGAACCAATCATAGTAGATGCTTTTGGAGATAGAGAATTGATAAAACGATATTTGGGAGATAAATTTTTGTAAAAAAAGGAGGGGCATCCATGTATTGGGATAAAAAGGGGTCAGACTGTACAGCGGATACAATTCACTTAACGTTACAGGCAGCAAAGGAAAATAATATAAAATACATAGTAGTTGCATCAAACACAGGTGCTACTGCAGAACTGTTCGCCAATAAAGGCTTGGAAGTGGTTTGTGTAACCCATGTAAATGGGTTTGTAAATCCGGGGGAAAATGAAATGTCTGCAGAAAGCAGAAGCAGCCTGGAGGCAGCAAATATTAAAGTATTGACTACAGCCCATGCGTTATCAGGGGCTGAGAGAGCTTTTAGCTCTAGGTTCGGAGGCATATATCCCATTGAGATCGTTGCGAACACCTTAAGAATGTTTGGTCAAGGGGTAAAGGTTGGTGTTGAAATAGCAACTATGGCTTTGGATGCTGGGCTTATACCTTTTGGTGAAAGTATTATAGCGGTAGGGGGTTCTGTTAGAGGTGCAGATAGCGCAATTATTTTAAAGCCGGCACATGCAAAAGATATTTTAAGTACGAGGATTGAAGAAATCATATGCAAACCTAGATAAAAAACAAAAAAGCTGTTTAATTTTCTATTTGTTGGGAATACTCCATAGATGATAATTCATTTATGGAGGTTTTTTATGAAGACGATCAGCTTAAATG
>JARBUB010000146.1 GCA_029239905.1 Clostridia bacterium | reverse complement strand
GGGTGAAGATTGTGTAAGGTATTTTAATGGTATATTTGCCTTTGGAATATGGGATGAGAATCATCAAAAGCTTTTTATAGCAAGAGATCCCCTTGGAGTTAAGCCACTTTTTTATACACTAAAGGACAGCTCCTTTATATTTGGATCTGAACTTAAAGCACTGCTGGCATATCCGGAAGTAAAACCTATCATAGACAGCGGAGGAATACTAGAGATATTTGGGTTAGGACCGGCAAGGACACCAGGAAATGCAGTGTTTAAGGATATAAATGAAGTGCTTCCCGGACATTGCCTAAGCTTTGTGGAAGGCAAAATGAGGGCTAGAGAATATTGGAGGCTTGAGAGCAAAACACACATTGATGATTTAGATACTACAGTTGAAAGAGTAAGAAATCTTTTTGTTGATGCAGTAGAACGACAAATGGTATCTGATGTTCCAGTCTGCACATTTCTATCTGGGGGCTTAGATTCTAGTGCCATCTCTGTTGTAGCTGCTAATTATTTTAAACAAAAAGGTGCTGGGCCACTAAATACCTATTCCATAGACTACTTGGGCAATGATAAGTATTTCAAAGCTGACAGCTTTCAACCAGACTCGGATTCAAAATATATAGATATTCTATCTAATTTTATAGGAAGCAAGCATCACAATATCATGATTGACAGTGCTCAGCTCGCTTCAGCTTTGAAGCAGTCTGTAAAGGCAAGTGATTTACCTGGAATGGCAGATATTGATTCTTCACTCTACTTATTTTGTAAAGAAGTAAGCAGAGATGCCGTGGTTGCTATTTCAGGTGAGTGTGCTGACGAGATATTTGGAGGCTACCCATGGTTTAGAGAACCGGAATTAATTAATTCCGCTACCTTTCCTTGGTCAAGAGCAGTGAAGGAAAGGAAAAATATACTTTCAAAGGAATTCAGCAGTTTGCCCATGGAGGAATATGTTAATTCCAGATATATAGAGACCTTAAACGAAGTGCCAAGGCTAGAAGGAGAAAGCCCTGAAGAGCATAGAATGAGAGAAATATCCTATCTGAATATAAAGTGGTTTATGGTAACTCTTCTTAATAGGAAAGATAGAATGAGTATGCGCAATAGCCTAGAGGTAAGAGTTCCATTTGCAGATCATAAGATTGTTGAGTATGCGTTTAATATACCGTGGAGCTACAAGTATTGTGATAACATAGAGAAAGGGCTTTTAAGAAGGGCGCTTAAAGGCATGCTGCCCGAAGAAGTGCTTTATAGGAAGAAGAGTCCTTATCCAAAGACTCATAATCCTGAATATCTTAGAATTGTACAAAGCTGGCTAAGAGCAATTTTATCAGATCCAACATCGCCATTGCTTCAATTGATTGATAAGAAGCAAGTAGCTGAGCTTGTTGAGACAGGAGGAGTATCCTTTGGAAAGCCCTGGTTTGGGCAATTGATGAAAGGTCCTCAGCTGATAGCATACCTAATTCAAATTGACATTTGGATGAGGGAGTATAACGTAGAAATAAGATAAATTTAAGTTGCAAAATAAACCTATAAATAACAGAAGCAGATGATATGCTTCTGTTATTTATACTTTTTGAATGAAGAATTATATAAATAAGATATAATGTAAATATATATTCTTTTATGGGGTGATGAAATGTTGAATGAAAATCAGTTATCTAGATATTCCAAACAGATAATATTAAATGATATAGGGGTAGCCGGTCAGCAAAAACTGCTTGAATCGAAGGTTCTTGTAGTGGGTGCCGGTGGTCTTGGATCTCCAGCTTTATACTATTTGGCTGCCTCAGGAGTAGGAACAATCGGTATTGCAGATTTCGACAGAGTAGGTTTATCCAACCTTCAAAGACAGATACTTCATTTTACTGAGGATATAGGTAAAAAAAAGGTAGATTCAGCGGAAGTAAAGTTAAATAACCTTAACCCGGAGGTCAAGATTAAAAAATATACATTCAGACTTGATGACCAAAACATTGAAGATATCATAAGAGAATATGATGTTGTTATTGACTGCACCGATAATTTTACAGCGAGATATCTAATAAGTGATTGCTGCTACTTACTAAAGAAGCCTCTTGTAGAGGGTGCAGTTGTTGGTTTTATAGGTACACTAATGACAATTATTCCAGATGTTTCACCTTGTTATAGATGCCTTAATCCTATACCCCCACAAGATGGGACAGTGCCCTCATGCGCTGATGAAGGAATATTAGGGGCAATCGCTGGAGTAATCGGCACATTGCAGGCGCTGGAGGCAATAAAGATATTGCTTGACATTGGGCAAATACTCTCTGGAAGACTTCTGTTTCTGGATGGGCTTTCCATGAAAATTGATGAAATTACCCTTGATAGAAATGATGAATGTGAATTGTGCGGCACAAATCCTACAATTAGGGATTTGGTGAGCTATGAAATAAAGTGTAAAGCAAAAATAATAGAATAAGTTTGTTAAAAAGATTTCAATATTATATATGCTTTTTCTGTATTAATTTAGTAATTGCGGTGATATAATACACTATAATAGGAAAGATTGTTGAATAATGCAAAAATTTCATGTAGTATTATTAGTAATAAGCTCTAGGGAATGATTTGCGATAGAGTTGCATGGAGGTAGCTATGAACGAATTTATTAAAGAGCATACGGGTTCTTTCGTTAATAATATGTATCAGCATTTGCATGAGTTTGATGAGATAATTCATAAAGTTATGAAAAAAGACATGTATACATATGAGCATAATAACAGACTACGTGGATATACTTTGCAGATTGGTGAGAGGCTTAACTTAAATAAAAACACGATGGAAAAGCTGACTTTCGCAGCTTTATTTCATGATATCGGCAAGATAAATGTGCCTGACTATATTTTGAAAAAGCCTGGAAGCCTAAGTGAAGATGAATTCAACTATATTAGAATGCATCCAACTGATGGCAAGGAGATGGTAGGAGCAATAGATATTAATAGTATCGGGGACA
Source organism: Clostridia bacterium (assembly GCA_029239905.1). GTDB lineage: Bacteria > Bacillota > Clostridia > Lutisporales > Lutisporaceae > GWB2-37-7. Next base: position 3,967 of record JARBUB010000146.1, on the reverse strand, counting down.
TTATTGAGCAGCACCATGAAAGAATAGATGGTTCTGGATACCCCTTGGGACTAAAAAATGGTGAAATATTGAGGGAAGCGAAAATTATTGCAGTTGCTGATTCTTATGACGCTATGACTACTGACCGTCCATACAGAAAAGCAATGTCACCCAATATTGCCATGAAAGAGTTAGAACGTCTTGTAGGATCTCATTATGAAAAGGACGTTGTTGAGGTATTTAAGTCTATATTGGTAGAGCAAGGCATTCTTGAAGAATAAATAATAAAAGTTTTTTAACATATATAGAATTTTTTTACAAAATGGAATATAATTGTAGTAGACAAGCATACGAGAATAGCAAATTCGGCGAAAGCCGAAGACGCAAAGCTACGGGCCTAAGGTAGAAATACTATGGCAGCCGGGTTGCCGAAATGTAAGGCTGCTGCCTCTACTGAGTGTAAGCTCTATTTCGACAACGGAAATAGAGCTTTTTTGTTTGGGACGCCAGATACGGTCATTCCAAACATACCAAAGTATCTATTTGATTTCCTACGATAATAGCAAATTCAGCGAAAGCTGAAGACGCAAAGCCAACGGGTCTAAAACAGGCAACTGTTATGACGGCTGGGTTTCCGAAAAGGGGGATTACAAATGAAAAAGTGGACAAGCATAGTGATTGCATTACTTATAATAATTAGTGTTTTAAATACTGTAGTTTTTGCTTCGGAAGAACAATACACAGAGAAAAATGGAGTAAAGCTTTATACCATTGGCGATATACAGGTACAAGGCTTTGTGAATATACAAGGTATAACTATGAAGGACAAAATAAAACTCATGGTGGCTAAAAACAATGAACAGCTTTGGTATGATGTAAAGCTGGAGAACGGAAGATTTAATCAGAAGCTTTGGCTGAATTGGGGAAAGGGTAGTTATACAATAAATGTTATGGTAAATGAATATGATAGAAAGTATAGTCTTGGTCCAAAAATCACAGTTGAAAATGTGAAGGAAATAAATGCACTTTTGTCACCTGAAAAGTATATAGAATGTGAGGACAAGCTTATTATAGACCAAGCGGCAGAAATCACAAAGGGTTTGACAGGTGATATGGAAAGAGCTAGAGCGATATACAACTGGGTGTCAAAAAATATAGCGTATGATTATGAAAAATATGGCAAACACTTAAACAATGATTATAACAATGAATACGGTGCACTGCTTGCCTTGAATACAAAAAAGGGAGTATGTTATGATCACGCAACACTAACTGCAGCACTAGGTAGGGCTTCTGGCTTACAAACAAAGCTAGTTAAGGGTACTGGCAAAATAAATGGCATAGCCGGATATCATGCTTGGAACGAAATCTACATAGCAGACGAAAGCAAATGGATTAAACTCGACACAAGTTTTGCGGCAGTATCCAATCAAGATTATTTTGACAATGAGAATTTTGACGAAAGTCATATAGCAGAGTAAATAATGTAAATATGTTGCCGTCGAACGGTTTTTATATTAGACAAGCTGTTCTGACATTATTTTCTCAAAACATTTGTTAACATATAAGATAATATCCTTCCCAATCCGCCTGGCAGGATTGGGATTTTATTTTTATGAGGAGAAACAAATGATGAGAAAATTCTTTAGTATATTATTTAACATTACATTATCTTTTGTTATAATCGTGTCTTTATTATATATTATTTCAACAGCTCAAACCCGAAATAACCCTAATTATATTCCTTCGGTACTAGGCTTTACTCCCCTTACAGTTGTTTCAGCCAGCATGAGCCCGGGAATTGAAACAGGGGATATGGTAATAATCAGAAAGGGAAATAAAAACATAAAAACTGGTGATATCATAACTTATACGCTAGAAAATATGCTTGTAACCCATAGGGTAAAGAATGTTTCAGATACCGATGCAGCGGAGGTATTTATAACGCAAGGTGATGCCAACAGTATTCCAGACTACAAGACTGTAGAACGAAGCAGCATATTAGGCAGGTATGTATTTAAAATACCCATGGGGGGATATATAAAGGCTAGCTTAAGGGGTCTACCAGGTATATTAATATTAATAGGTTTGATACTTATTAGCGTTATGATTGAAGTGCTGAATTATACGGCAGCGAGACTGGATAAGGTGAAGAATTTGGTTGATCATCAGATGTTTTTTAGTAAGCAGGGGTTGTAAGGTTGAATCTAATACTTCACTCCAACACATAATTGAAGGATTGTCGAAATGTTTTTTTATTAGACAAGCGAGTTTTACAAATTTTTCAAAAATTGAATGGTAACATAAAGATGTAACATGCAGTTTTAAATGGGAAGCTATAATGATACATTCTTTATTTGGGCACCTTGAATGTATCTAGCTAATGGTGCAACCGACCCAACCTATGAAAATAGGTTGGTTTTTTTATCGAGAAATCCAAGGAAGAGGTAAAATTAACAAATTTATATGTTTATTAATAAATGTAGAAAAATGTGGGAATAATTATAATACATATGCTAAGCAAATCAGACATATAAGGGCATTTGCCAGAATAAAATATTATAGGCAAGCTCTTTGAATGACAAAGGATGCAAGCAGTTGACTACAACTTAGAAGGAGGACTAATCTTTTAATGTACAATACAGTTTATAAAAAGATTAACTTTCTTAAGAAACTAACCGAAGAGCAAAAAATAATGTTCATATATAGATATGCTTCTTTGCTAATCACATCAATATTCTACTTTTTTGCACCAGTGAACCACACAATTGATAAAAAGCTATTTATTATTGGTTGCATAGGTTTATCATCAATAATCTTAAATTATATATACATAAGATACAACAATGACATTTCTACAATTAAGCTGCTTGTTTTCATTGAAACGATAGGAAATTCTATAATGCTCATACCATCAGGTGGTTTGAATAGTCCTTATGTTTGGTATGCTTTGAACACTATATTTATTGCAGCTATCATGTTGGAGAGAAAATACTGCATATTAAACTTATTTGCTTACTTGATTTCTTCAACGTGGATTACCTATTATGTTTTTAATGATGAACAACAAAACTTCACAGATTTATTAGAACATCAATCGAATCTCATCATAAGTTTTATATTGATTACTATAGCAATTTGGTTGCTATTAAGATATGTAAAAGAAATTATGCAGGAAAGAATAAAGCTATTAAAAGCAAATAAAGAATTAATTACAGCAAATCACCAAGTAAAAGAGTCGGTCAACCACATTATGGAGCTTTATCAAGCGGTACATTTATTTTCAAATATTAAAAATAAGGATGAAATTATAGAACTTATACTTGCATATACAAAACGAATCGTAACAACGGATATGATAGTGTTTTTCAAATCTGACAAGAAAGAAAGTATTACAGATACCATATCTAGTGATGTATGCAATAGAATTACTGACCAGCTTCAGATTTTAGTATCGGAAGTTTGGAAAGACCTAGAAAATAGAAATACAGCGGTTCAATTAAATGTAGAAGATAAATGCTTTCTTGTAATAAGTGTCAAATCAAGTTATATGACCTATGGTGTTTTGGGAGTAGAAATAAAGCCCAGGAAGGAAAGCTTTAATCAAGTAGAAAGCATGGATCAAATTAAATTTCTTGCAGATTTAAGCTCCATTGTACTTGAAAAGTTTGAACTGGAAATAGTAAATGACAAACTAATAATTACAGAAGAACAGAATCGTATAGCCAACGAAATACATGACAGCGTGTTACAAAGACTTTTCAGTACCTCCATTGGAATATACGGGATAATGAAGAAGCTAAATAAAGTTAATATTAAGACTGCAGATGCTGATTTAGGCCTAATTAGAGAATCTGTGGATCACGCGATGAAAGAGCTTCGGGCAGCCATATACGGACTTAGCTGGAAGAAGGATGGGACAGATAATTTTGTTATAGATATTACTAATTATATCAATGAAATAAAAAAGATGAATAATATAGACATA
>JARBUB010000145.1 GCA_029239905.1 Clostridia bacterium | reverse complement strand
CATCAGCATTGGTGTAGGTGTTGCAGGACATGTTGGAGGGTCTTGCTCGTCAGCAGATATTGTAGCAGCATTATATTTCTATAAAATGAAACATGACCCTAAAAATCCGAAGATGGAAGATAGAGACAGATTTCTATTAAGTAAAGGGCATGTGGCTATTTTACAGTATGCAGCACTTGCGGAAGCAGGGTACTTTCCTGTAGAGGATCTAAAGACCACTAAAGAAGTTGGTTCTTATCTTCAAGGGCATCCAGATGTACTTAAGACACCGGGCATTGAAGCTGGAACAGGTTCACTAGGGCAGGGGCTTTCCATTGGACTTGGTATGGCTCTTGGATTAAGAGCTGATCAAGTTGGAAGTAAAGTATATGTTCTTTGCGGTGATGGTGAGATTGCAGAAGGTCAAATATGGGAAGCCGCGATGGCCGCAAGTGCCTATAAAGCAGACAACCTCGTAGCCATAGTGGATAGAAATAGATTGCAGGCAATGGGACCAGTGGTCAATAGACTAAATAGCAATCCACTTCCACAAAAATGGGAGAGTTTCGGCTGGAATGTTATTGAAATTGATGGGCATAACATGGAAGAGATCCTTACTGCTTTAGATAAAGCTGATACAGTAAAAGATCAACCAACGGTTATTATCGCAAATACGATCAAGGGAAAAGGCGTAAGTTTTGCAGAAAATGTAGTAGGCTATCATAACGGTGTGTTAACGGAAGAAACATATCAACAAGCATTAGAAGAATTATCTAAATAATAGAAAGAACAGGAGGTTTCAGATATGACTTACATAAATCAGAGAATTGCTTATGGCAATACATTAGTAGAACTAGGAAAGACAAATAAGGATATCGTCGTTTTGGATGCGGACCTTTGTGCATCTACAATGGGCAAACTGTTTGAGGAGGCCTATCCAGACAGACATTATGAAATGGGTATCGCAGAAGCAAATATGACATCAGTTGCAGCAGGTCTTGCACAGACAGGCAAGATACCCTTTACGAACTCTTTTGCAGTATTTGCAGCAGGAAGGGCCTTTGACCAAATTCGTCAGACGATATGTATCGGGAAGCTGAATGTAAAAATTACAGGCTCGTCTGCTGGTATGTCAGACTTTGGTGACGGCTCTACACACCAATCGGTAGAAGATATAGCGTATATGAGAGCTATTCCTAACATGACAGTCATCTGCCCAGCAGATGCCAATGAAACAGTAGAAGCTGTAAAAGCAATGGTAGACTATAATGGACCTTGTTATATCCGGTTAAATCGTAATGATTATGATAATGTAACTGAGGAAGGCAAGAAGTTCGAGATCGGTATGCCAAGTGTATTAAAAGAAGGCAAAGAAGTTGTTGTCTTTGCAACGGGTTATATGGTAGGACTTGCGATGCAGGCAGCTGAAGCATTAGAAGGCAGGGTATCTGTCAAAGTTGTCAATGTAAGTACCATCAAGCCTATTAATGCAGAAGTCATTAACAAATTAGCAGAAGGCTGCAAAGGGGTTGTAACAGCAGAAGAGCACAGTATAATTGGCGGCCTTGGCGGAGCAGTTGCAGAAGCACTTTGCAAAGCTTGCAAGCCTATTGAATTTGTGGGTGTCAATGATACATTTGGCTGTAGTGCACACTGTTATGCCGATGTATTAGAATACCACGGATTAACGAAAGAACACATTATAGAAGCAGCTGAGAAAATCGCAGCATTATAAAAGCGTTGTTATAGAGGAGGTTATGAAGATGAGAATTGGATTTATTGGACTCGGAATTATGGGCAAACCCATGGTCAGAAATCTTATGAAAGCAGGACATGAAGTACTGGTATTTGATGTGATTCAATCAAATATAGATGATGTAACTAAAGATGGGGCACATGTCAAAACAGTTGTTATGGGTGAAGCGGGCATATTAGAAGGTGCACAGCCAGGTTCAATTATCGTAGATATGAGTTCTATTGCACCACAGGCTTCTCAGGAAATCTGCAGGGCTTGTGCTGAAAAGGGCGTTAAAATGATAGATGCACCAGTAAGCGGAGGAGAACCCAAAGCAATTGATGGAAGCTTATCCATTATGGTTGGCGGAGATAAGGAAATTTTTGATAAGGTATATGAGATCTTAATGGTTATGGGCGCAAGTGCAGTACACTGCGGTGAAATAGGAGCAGGAAATACGACTAAGCTTGCAAATCAAGTTATTGTTGCCCTGAATATTGCAGCTGTATCAGAAGCTTTTATGCTCAGCACAAAAGCAGGTGTAGACCCTATAAAAGTATTTAATGCCATTAAAGGCGGGCTCGCTGGATCAACTGTTATGAATGCAAAGATTCCAATGATTACAGAAGGAAACTTCAAACCAGGGTTTAAAATTGATCTGCATATAAAGGACTTAAGTAATGCCCTTGAAACAGGTATTAACAGCAGCAGTTATGGAGATGCTCCAGACACTTCGTGCAGACGGCTACGGGCAGGATGATCACAGCGGCATTGCTAAATATTATGAAAAGGTAGCCGGAGCTGTTATTCGTAAATAGAAATGAAGGAATGCTATTTTAAATTCTATACAACAACAAATATTAAGAGAATTCTTTTAATTTATCAATCATATTAAAAACTATATATCAATAATTAACTATTTTTGGAAATCCTCTTAACTGAGGATTTTTTTTTAGTTATTGTATTCATAAATGAATAAGTAAAAACAATAAATCAAGAGAACTATATCAGTACCACAACCATAATCTTTTCTTCGATATTCGTATCAAATATAAGACTCAGCCCTCCGTTTTGCATATAACCTTTAACTGGTGACGTTATTTCTTCAACAATGGATACGACACTTTTATTTCTGTATATAATAAAACACTTAATACTGTTAATATTTGTAATAATTTACATGAAGAATTAAAAAGGACATTGATAAATTATATACTTTCAATAATAGTTGAAATATAATATTGACAAGTATTAGTAAAAGTATATAATGGATATATAACTACCTGTAATACAACTATCAGGTGGCATACAATGTCTTAAGTTTGGATGAAGTAAAAGTATTATTACATATAGAAGAGGAGATAAGGTGATTAATTATGCCTGTGAAGGGAGGGTTTAATACGCATAAATAGTATAAGAAGTATCAAGAAGTAAAAAGTTGGAGGTGAAAGATGAAGGTTACGGCAGTAAACACTTATTTTGTAAGGCCTAGATGGGGATTTGTTGAGATTACCACTGATGAAGGTTATATAGGATGGGGGGAAGCAGTTTTAGAAGGTCATGCACAAGCAGTCCTTGCATGTGTAAAAGAAATGAGTTCTTATTTGATAGGAGCAAATCCAAATAGAATTGAGGATATTTGGACTATGCTTTATCGAGGGGGCTTCTATCGCGGAGGCGGTGTTATGATGAGTGCTATTTCAGGTATTGATCAAGCCTTATGGGACATTAAGGGGAAATGGCTGAATGTTCCCGTATATGAACTTTTGGGAGGGTCGTGCCGGGATAAAATGCGGGTATATTCCTGGATTGGAGGAGATAGACCCTCTGATGTAGGAGCAGTAGCAAGAATAAAGCAGGAAGCAGGATTTAGCGCAGTTAAGATGAATGCAACAGAAGAATTACAGTATATTGATACTTATGAAAAGATAGATGCAGTTTTAGAAAGAGTTGCAGCTATTAGAGAAACTTGCGGCAAATATTTTGGCATCGCTATAGATTTTCATGGCCGTGTACATAAACCCATGGCAAAAGTGCTGGCTAAAAAGTTAGAGGAATTTGATCCCATGTTTATCGAAGAACCAGTGCTTTGTGAAAACATGGAGTGTTTTAAAGAAATAGCCACGTCGTGTAATATCCCGATTGCAACTGGAGAGCGTTTGTATTCAAAGTATGACTTTAAACGATTGCTGCAAGCTGGAGGGGTAGATATCATACAGCCAGATTTATCCCATGCTGGTGGTATAACAGAAGTTAAAAAGATTGCTGCAATGGCAGAGGCCTATGATGTGGCACTTGCGCCCCATTGTCCGCTTGGACCTATTGCGCTTAGTGCCTGCCTGCAAGTAGATGCAATCAGCTATAATGCAGTGATTCAAGAACAAAGTATTGGTATTCATTATAACGTTGGAAAAAGCGTTTTAGACTATATTATCAATAAAGAAGATTTTGGATTTGTGAATGGATATATACAATTACCAAGCAAATCAGGTCTCGGAGTAGAGGTCAATAAATCATTAGTAGTAGAAGAAAATAAAACGCCACACGAATGGAAAAATCCGGTATGGCGCCACGCAGATGGTTCTATTGCCGAATGGTAAAAAAGAGAAAAGGTATTGGAGGTAGAAAAATGGATTTTTCATGGTTAAAAAAGATTAATGACTATGTAATGAAACTTTTTATGATATTTATTGCTTTGATTGGAACGATAATGGTAGTTATCGTATTTACAAATGTCATTTCCAGATATGTATTTCATTCAACTATAGCGTGGGCAGAAGAGCTGGCAAGGTTTTTATTTATTTGGGTAACATTTGTAGGCGCAGTTCTTGCAAGTGATAAATCTGAGCATATGAGATTAGATTTTATTGTAGATATATTTAAAGGAAAGATTAAAAAACTAATTGAGCTTGCTGCCTATTTGATTGTAATTGTTTTGCTGGGTTTTTTGGTCCATGGCAGCGCAAGATATTCGATGACACAATGGGATTGGGAGTCATCGGCTTTAGGCGTAAAACACGGAATGGTTTATATTATAGCACCTATTAGTTTTAGTGTTATTGCCGTTCAATACTTTTGCAAATTTGTTAATGCTATACTACATTTCATGGATCAAGAGGAGGAAGAGCGATGTTAGCACTATTTTTGCTTGGACTATTTGCCCTTATTATCATGGGGGTACCGGTTGCGATTGCCCTAGTTGGAACAGCTGTTTTGATGATGCTGGCTCAGGGGGATATGACAACATTAAAGCTGGCACAAAGTTATATTATAGGTACGGACAGTGTCCCTTTGCTCGCGATTCCATTTTTTATGCTGGCTGGAGAAATTATGAACGCTGGGGGTATATCAAAACGTATCGTTAATTTTGCAAAAGTTCTTTTAGGGCATTTCAGAGGTGGCCTTGGTTATGTAGGTGTTCTTGCATCTATGATTTTTGCGGGTATTTCAGGAAGTGCAGTTGCAGATACGACAGCTGTAGGGAGTGTTGTACTGCCTATTATGGGAGAGAGCGGTTATAAGAAAGAAAAAAGTACAGCACTCATTTGTTCAGCGGGCTGTATTGGTCCTATTATTCCACCAAGTACACAGATGATCTTCTACGGCGTTATTGCAGAGGTATCTATTGTAAAATTATTTCTAGGCGGTATTATTCCTGGCATTTTAATAGGACTTGGTCTTATGGTGATGTGGTATTTTCATGCAAAGAAAGAAAACTACCCTGTTGGTGTAAGAGCTTCATTTAAAGAATTATGTATTGCGACTAAAGAGTCTATTTGGGCGATATTATTACCAGGATTTATTATTACTTGTATTGTAACAGGTATTGCAACAGCAACGGAAACAGCAGCTTTGGCCGTTGTATACGCTTTAATTGTAGCAGTATTTATCTATAAAGAAATGGCTATTAAAGAGTGGGTTGAAATTATTATCAGAGCATGCCGCGGAACAGCGGTTATGATGTTGGTTGTAGGTGCCGCCAATGTAGCAGCGTATTTAATTACTACAGCTCAAGTGCCGCAGCTATTGGCAGATACTATTCTTTCGCTTACGGATAATGTTTATCTCTTTATGCTGCTAGTAAATGTTTTGTTAGTATTAATAGGATGTGTGATGGATAGTGGACCAGCTATTTTGATTTTTGCACCGATCTTGCTTCCGATTGCAAAGACCTTTGGATTAGATCCCATTTATCTCGGTGTCATCATGGTATGTAACTTGTGTATCGGACTCGCAACACCTCCTGTAGGAAATGTATTGTATGTTGGTGTAGGTTTAGGAAAAGTAAGATTAATCGATCTTATCAAAAATATTTGGCCATTTTTAGTTATGATGTTTGCTATCTTATTTACTATTACATACTTTCCTAATCTGATTATGTTCATTCCAAGAAATTTTGGATAATAGGTGCGGTAAAAGGTGGGCAGCCATTTTTTATAAAAAATTAATTATTTATAAGAAAATTTAGGAGGAGAGAAAATGAAAAGAAAAATGATTTCTATGGTAGTAGTTGCTGCAGTGGTGATGATTACAATGTCTGGATGTGGGGGACTTGGTAATGCTTCAGCAACCGGAGCAAAAGTAACACAAGATACAGCTTCTAAAGATACAGAGTCTAAGCAATCTGCCAGCGAAGCATCATCAGAAGTTGATACGAGTAAAGCTACAACAGTCATTAAAGTATCTAATGGTGCAAGTGAAAGCTCGCCAGGTGTTCAGGCGCAGATTTCTACATTTAAAAAGCTCGTAGAAGAAAAATCAGGAGGTAAAATCAAAGTTGAAATCTATTCAGGTGGACAATTAGGTGATGACACAAAAGGGACAGAAGCGTGCAGAGCGGGCCAGCTAGAAATGGTTAATACATCAACAGCACCACTTGTAGGGTTGGTTCCAGAACTCGCGATCTTTGATATTCCATTCTTATTTAACAATAATGAAATGGCAGACAAAGTAGTAGAGGGAGAAATTGGCGATTACATAAATGCTAAATTAGAAGCAAAAGGACTCATTAACTTAGCTTGGAATGAAAATGGATTTCGTGATTTAACAAATTCAGTTAAGGTAGTCCAATCACCTGCAGATTTAAAAGGATTAAAAATTAGAACGATGGAAAATAAATATCATCTAGAAGCATGGAAACTAATGGGAGCAAGTCCAACACCCATGAGCTGGTCGGAAGTATTTACAGCATTACAACAAGAAACAATTGATGGCCAAGAAAATCCGATCCCTAACTTTTACTCTACACGTATTCAGGAAGTGAATAAATATATTACAATCACCCATCATATTTATTCACCATTTCTTCTTCTATCCTCAAAAGAGATTTTTGACAAGTATGATGAAGAAACACAAAATATTATTAGAGAAGCAGCCCAAGCTTATGGCTTAGCTGAAAAAGAATTGAATCGTGCAGAAACAGAAACTAAGAAAAAAGCACTAGTCGAAGAAGGATGTACAGTAACAGACTTAACAAATGAAGAACGCCAAGCATTCAAAGAGATAACAGCACCTGTATGGGATAGTGTTGAAAAAGCAGTTGGTTCAGAAATCATTGAAAAGTTAAAAGCAGCTATTGAAGCGGCAAGATAATAAATAGTCATAAGACAGAATGTTGCTTGTATATAAAGGAGAGATAGTATGAAAGCCATTGTATATGAAGGTCCCAATATATTGAATTATAAAGAAGTGCCTGACGTATCCCCGAAGCCACAGGAAGTCAAAATACGTGTAAAAGCTTGCGGAATTTGTGGAAGTGATGTACATGGGTACTTAGGGCTTACAGGAAGACGTATTGAACCTATGATTATGGGACATGAGTTTGCAGGAGAGGTTGTGGAGCTAGGCGAAGGTGTAACAGACTACCAGATAGGAAACAAAGTGGCTGTATACCCTGTTGATTTTTGTGGTGAATGCGAAATGTGCAAAAAAGGAGATGTTCATCTGTGTCTAAATAAAAGGGCGTTTGGAGTGCTTGATGTAGATGGTGCATTTGCAGAATATATTTGTATACCTGCAAAAAGTTGTTTTAAAGTAGCAGATCATGTACCTTATGCGGTTGGTTCTTTAATGGAACCCCTAGCAGTAGCTTATAGGGGTGTTGGTCATGCAGGGGATTTAACAGGTAAGACGGTCCTCTTAGTAGGAACAGGGACAATTGGATTACTAGCACTTGCCTGTGTAAAAATGAAAAATCCAGCTAAGATTTTAGTCTCGGATCTAAGCGATAATCGTCTGGAAGTTGCAAAAGCAATGGGTGCTGATATAGTGATCAATCCAGGGAAAGAAAACTTCAAAGAAGTTATTGAAAGTCATACAGCTGGAAAAGGTGTTGATGTTGCAATTGAAGCAGTAGGAGCAGTGCAAACAGTACAGCAGGCGATGTCAGCATTGGCATTTAGTGGGACAGCGGTTTGGATTGGCAACAATAAGCAGATGGTTGAAATTAATATGCAGGAAATAGTCACAAGAGAATTAAAAGCAGAAGGCTCCTTTTTGTATGGCTATCAAGAATTTGAAACAGTAGTAGAACTACTTAATAGTGGAAGATTAAATGTATACCCACTAATTAGTGAAGAAATCACACTCGAACAAGCACCAGAATATTTTAAGAAATTAGCACAAGCACCCGGTAACTTGATTAAAGTAGTAGTAATAGATAAATAATGCTTGATAAAATGTACTGAAGAACTGTGTGTAATATTTGGAAATTATACTTACAAATATGTGGGGTTGGCAAGGATTGAGTGAAAATTGTTGACAAAGTTTCATAAAAGGGTGATAATCAAAGCATACCACTTGTAATACAACTACAAGATAAATGATTAACAGCTACTAATACTTGTATAGTATTAAGTCAGAGTAGTAAAGTGTTAACAATTCCACAAATTTTTGATAATAGTATTTAATGGAGGCCATATATTATGCATATTAAACCAGTTCAAAGAGTAAATATAAGTGAACAAGTTTTTAAACAATTGAAGGATATGCTGATTCATGGTGTCTGGAAGCAGGGCGAAAAGCTACCATCTGAAAACGAACTTGCAGAGCAGTTTAACGTAAGTCGAATTACAGTAAGGCAGGCGATTCAGAAACTTGGTGTATTAGGCTTAATAGAAACACGACTTGGAGAGGGATCATTCGTAAAAACAATAGAGCCATCAGATAGCATGAATGCGCTCATACCATCTTTATATTTGCGTGAGCAAAGTAATAGTTCTATGTATGAAATTCAAGAATTTAGAGAGATTGTTGAAATTGAATCGACACGTTTAGCTGCAGAGAAAGCTACACAAGAGGATATTGAGGAATTAAAGGTCATTTATCAGTGCATGGAGAAATGCAAAGATAATTTAAAACAATTTGCTAAAGAGGATTTTAATTTTCATTTTAAAATTGGCCTTATTACTAAAAATAATCTTTTAGTTAAGACCTACACCATTCTCTGGGAAGTTTTACAGACTTCAATGACTGGGATAATAGAAAAAGTTGGAAATAAAGCTGGCTTATATTATCATTTAGAGCTTATAAAAGCTTTCGAAAGAAATGATGCTGACAAAGCATCAGAAGTCATGAGAGAACATTTGAGAAAAAATAAGGAGTTCTATTCTTAAAAAGAAAGGTTCTTTCTTTTTAAGAATACCT
>JARBUB010000144.1 GCA_029239905.1 Clostridia bacterium | reverse complement strand
GCAATACAGGGAATCAAAGATAGAGGAAAGGCTGTCTGCGGAGAAAAGACGATGCTGGACTCCTTAGAGCCTGCCTATAATGAATTTCTCAGAGGTATTGCGGAGAATAAGGAGGTTTTAGAATGTATGGAATTGGCTTGCAGTGCAGCAGAAGAAGGTGTGGAATATACCAAAACAATAATTGCGAAAAAAGGAAGAGCAAGTTATTTAGGTGAGAGAAGTCTAGGGCATCAAGACCCAGGTGCCACATCGGTTCTTGTTATTATTAGAGCACTTACAGATTTTTATAGCAAGAATAGGTGAGGAGGGGATTGCATTGGTAGGCATTGTTATTGTTTCACATAGTAAAAAGCTGGCTGAAGGAATAAAGGAATTGACACAGCAAATGGCAGATAGACAGCTTAGGATAATTGCAGCGGGAGGAATGGAAGAGGGAACCCTAGGCACAGATTCCATTAAGATAAGCAAGGCAATTCTTGAAGCTGATACTGGTGACGGAGTAGTTGTCCTAGTTGACCTCGGAAGTGGAATTCTCAGTGCAGAGACGGCGATAGAACTATTAGATGAAGAGTATTTTAACACAGTTAAAATTGCAGACGCACCTATTGTAGAAGGGGCAGTAATTGCTGTGATTCAGGCATCCTTAGGAGGTACACTGGCTGAAGTGATTCATGCAGCAGAAGAAGCAAGGGGTATGCAAAAACTGTAGAGCACCTATTTTGGAGGGACGTTATGATAGAAGTAAACCTTATTTTAGCGAATAAGCTAGGGCTGCATGCCAGACCGGCAGCGGATTTTACCAAGCTTGCAGCAAAATTCAAGAGCAAGATTACACTTGTAGGAAAAGGTAAAACTGTTGATGCAAAAAGTATTTTGATGGTTTTAACAATGGGTATAAAGCAGGGAGAACAGCTTACAATCATTGCTGAGGGACCTGATGAAGTTGAATGCATTGAAGTATTAAGAGATTTTATTGAGAAATTAAATTAAGGGAGGTCAAATTATGAAAAAGATTATTAACAATCCGGCCAGTGTAGTTGATGAAATGCTGCGAGGCGTAGTTGCGGCGCATCCTCAGTATGTGCGTAGACTTGAGGGACTTAATGTAATTGTTCGTGCAGCGTCCCCCTCTAAGAAGGTTGCATTGGTAAGCGGAGGCGGCAGTGGCCATGAGCCTTCACATGGAGGCTTTGTTGGCAAGGGTATGTTGGATGGAGCGGTAGCAGGAGCAGTATTTACTTCACCTACACCAGACCAAGTATATGAAGCTATCAAGGCCGTTGATGGCGGAGAAGGTGTGTTATTAGTTATTAAGAATTATACCGGAGATATCATGAACTTTGAGATGGCAGCAGAAATGGCTGAAGCTGATGGGCTAAAAGTTGATAAGGTTGTAGTAAATGATGACGTTGCAGTTGAAAACAGTACTTGGACAACTGGCCGCAGAGGAATCGCAGGAACAGTGTTTGTACATAAAATTGCCGGGGCAAAAGCTGAGGAAGGCGGAGACTTATCAGAGGTTAAGCGGGTTGCAGAAAAGGTTATTGCAAATGTGCGCTCAATGGGCATGGCACTTGCACCTTGTACAGTGCCAGAGGTTGGAAAACCAAGCTTTACTTTAGAGGAGAATGAAGTTGAGATTGGAATGGGTATTCATGGAGAGCCAGGTACGCATCGTGAAGAAATCCGTAAAGCAGATGATATAGTAGATCATTTGCTTGGTAAAATATTAGCTGACATGAATTTAATAACAGGTGATGAAGTTGCAGTATTAGTGAATGGTCTTGGTGGAACCCCTCAGATGGAACTGTATGTAGTAAATCGCAGAGTTGCTGAAGTTTTGGGAGCTATGGATATCAAGGTAGTAAAAACTTTTGTAGGCAATTATATGACATCCATAGAAATGGCAGGCTTCTCAATTTCTGTAATCAAGCTTGATGAAGAATTGAAGGGCTTATTACTAGCACCTGCAGATACACCAGCCCTAGTACAGTTCTAAACACTGAGTTATTATCCTCAAATCAGACGAACTTAATATGATAATAATTTAGTTTTGTAAGTATTGAGGGGCATGCCGCCCCTCAATACTTTATAGAGGAATTAAAAATATAATCCCTAAAAAAAGATGTTAGTATAGATAATACTTTGGTAAAATTAGAATATATTGAGGAAAGGTATTTCAAATCTATATTATATGAAGGGGGTGAGACGCTTGTTTAACTTATCAAAATTCAAATCAATTTTAACCCTGGGTTTAGTGATTTATTTTGTTTTAGCGCTATTTTGTACAAGCATAGTTTTTGGACAAGTAGAACCACCGTCAAGAATTCAAGAAAAATTGAATAGTATTTCTAACGAAGAAAAGCAAGTTCTGCAGAACTTATTTACCTTGGTGCAGGAAATAGCAGTAATGGAGAATGAGGAAAAGAAACTTGCTTTGGATATAGATAGGGCGAATAAAGAGCTTATAAGCATTGAAGCATTAATCGCCAGTGAAGAAGCTAACCTTGAAAAGAAGCAAGAGGCTCTAAAGAGAGTTTTAAAGATTTATCAGAAGATGGGGCCAGGGTCTTACCTTGAAATAATTATGAACTCAGACAACCTATCAACATTATTGAGAAGAGTTAATACCTTAAGAGATCTAACAAGGAATACGGGGAAGCTGTTGGAAGAGCTTGAAGTAAACAAAGACAAGTTATCTATGGAAAAGGTGAAATTGATAGAAAAACTTACATTTATAAAACAAAAACAGGAGCAGTCAAAAGAAACCTTAGCTAAGAAACTAGAATTAAAGAGAAATCAGGAGATTTATTTGACATCATTAGAAGAACAAAGCAAGTTTTATCAAGAACATCTTGCCAACATTGGGGAAATGCTAGAGGAGCTAAAGCCTCTTTTGGAGAAGGCAGCGAAAGAGTTTTCTAGTATCATTGCAGATGGTACGCTACCAAGGGATGCACTAAAAATGAAAATTTCTCTGTTTAGCGTAAAAGGCACTATTGATCAAAAGACCTTCAATGAAATAATCTCCAAGCAGCCAAATCTCTCTTTGATGGTATTTACTTTTAATAAGGATGAAATAGAAATTAGTGTGCCTGAAAAAAATCTAGTACTTTCTGGCACTTTTGTACTTCAAGATGAAAATATCTTGAGGTTTCAGGCTGAAAAAGGCAGTTTTTACGGAATGCCTCTAGAGCCTGAGTATATAAAAGAACTATTAAGTGAAGAGGGATTAGCCCTTGATTTTAAGCCATTGCTAGGCAAAAACACCTTGCAATACATAAGGCTTGAGGAAGGGTATATAGAATTAAATGTTAAGTTAAATATATTTTAATTCAAAGTGAGGAATCAACTCAGCATATTTAACTTTATGAGAAATTTTATCCACAGTATGTAGAGGGAACTGAGAAATATAAATAAACTAGGCTTTACGGAGTTAATAGGAGGTGTCTAATATGGTTGAAGCCAAAGGCGTATTTTTGAAATATCCGGATGGGACTATTGCACTTAAAGATATAAACCTGCAAGTTATACCCGGTGATATTATATATATTACCGGCCCTAGTGGTTCAGGGAAAACTAGTCTGTTAAAGCTGCTCATGGGAGTAGAATATCCAACAGAAGGAAATATAAGTGTATTGGGACAGCCTATAGCCAAAGGGCAGGAGTCTGGAATAAGGCGGCTTAGGACGGCCTTGGGACCTGTTTTTCAAGAGTTTAGACTTATAAAAGGTAGAACGGCATTGGAAAACGTTATGTTGGGTATGAGATTTCTAAATGTACCGAAAGGCCAGCTAAAGGATATAGCCAAAGATGCAATAAAAAGTGTAGGCTTGGAAAGCAAGGAACTTTCATTGGTAGAAAACCTATCTTGGGGGGAATGCCAGAGAATAGCCATTGCAAGAGCTGTGGCAAGGAAACCGGCACTTATACTTGCAGACGAACCCACGGGCAATTTGGATAAAGACAACGCCTTAAACATATTAGAACTTTTGACCTCGTTTAAAGATAAAAGCACGGCAGTTATTATCACTACTCATGCAACACATTTGATTGAGGAAAAACGATTTACAAAACATATTCAAATGAATAGGGGAATTATTGATTTTGAAAGGCTGGGAGTAACTTAAATGAAGAATATATTTTATAACTTAGGCTACTTTCTAAGAGAAGTAAAAACAGTAATTAGGTTAAATGCATTATCTAATCTTTTTTCTTTTTTAAGCACGACTTTAATATTTTTTATTCTAGCAATGGTGATTTCAGGTTGGTGGATAAGCGGTAAGGTCGTTGAAGCAATACAAGGGGAAGCAGAGATCAGCGTCTATTATGAGGATGGTATCGGTAATAGTGGTGCTATGGAGTTACTTGACAAGATTAAGTCTATGAAAGGGGTCAGAGAGGCAAGGGTGGTAGATGAAAGCGAAGCTTATATGCGAATGGAAGAGATACTCGGAAAGGACGCTCTTGTATTGGAGTACTTTGATGAGAATCCCTTTAGTTCTTTTATAGAAATTAATATTCATATAGAGGAAATGAGCAGTCTACTAGATAAGTTGAGCACAATTCCAGGAATTGAGCATGTCAGAGATAACCGTGAAATTTTGGAGAAACTTCAAGATATATCCAATGCCTTAAGTATAATTGGATATTTGGTGGTTGCAGCAGTTGGGATAACCACACTGGTCATTATTTCTCATATTATCAGAATGGGCATAAATGATAATAAGGAACAAATAAACACCTTGCGGCTCATGGGGGCCCCTGAAGTTTTCATCGGATTTCCATTTTTGCTGGAAGGCCTGGCATTGACTCTTGGTGGGGGGATTTTGGCATCAGTCTTAGGTGCAGTAACACTTAAATATGCTTATGCACAAATGGCTGGACCACTTCCATTTATACCACTGCCGCCAATAGGAGTCTTGGTATCAAACTTGTTCTTGGTTATTGTGTCTCTTAGTATAATCCTAGGAATGGCAGGCAGCTTTTTTGGGCTTGCTTCAGCGAGAAAAAAGTAAGCTGCATTTTTGTTGGTGCGATTTTACGGGTTTTATGTAGAAATTTGTAGAAATTTGTATTGATTATAATTGCAAAATAAGTTAAATTTATCATATGTAGGAAATTAATAATATACAACAGGTTACATGGAAATTGCTCTTGCATAAGTAAATGCCGAAGTATTATTTATACAAGTACAGAGTAAAAGTAGAAGGAATGAAGGTGAAAATATGAATGGCCTACAAATTATAAAGTCTTCTGAAAGCATAAAAAAGATTAACAGTATCGGCAGTTCTTACGAACTAAAAGTTCTAGATGATAACATGGAAATAATGTTACTAAATTTGAAAAGCGATGCCATTATTATTTGTCAGCCATATGAATGTAACAATGCAATAAATTATTATTATATAATCAGCGGCTTACTTGAGTACCATAAGGATAAAACTTTAGTAAGACCTGGAGATAGTATTTCTGCTAAGGATATAACCGAATCAGCATTTTTCAAGGCAATTGAGGATACAAAGGTTCTATGGGCTGTTAGCAAAAGTATTTTTAAAGATATTAACTTCGAACGAGAAAAGGTTGAGAAGCTATTAAAAGATATTCAGGAAAAGGATCATTATACCCAACAACATTGTAAGAGAGTAGCTCGACTAGCCAGCGAGATAGCACGCAGGGTAAGCTTGACAGACAATCAAATTGTACATACAATAAATGCCGCGACTTGTCATGATGTTGGAAAAATGAATGTATCTATAGATATACTTAATAAACCTAGCAGTCTAACAGACGAAGAGTATGAAATAATAAAAAGTCATGCAATGGATGGGTTTGAAGTTATAAATAGTGAGTTTGATAACAATGTTGCAAAAATTGTTGCACAACATCATGAAAGATTAGATGGTAAGGGCTATCCTTATGGGTTAAGTGGTGATGAGATTATGATAGAAGCTAAAATTATAGCTGTTGCTGATAGCTATGATGCAATGATCATAGACAGACCTTATAGAATGGCTATGAAACCAATAGATGCATTGAAGGAATTAAAAAAATGTATAGGAACACATTATGAAAAAGAAATTGTTGATGTTTTCGAAGAATACCTTATTGAAGAAGGAATTATAAATCCATTATATGATAATAAGAGGTAGGATCGTAATAAACATTTTTTATATAACAAATCCCCTTACTGTGGTGCATGACATCACAGTAAGGGGATTTGTTTGTTAAAAGTCGTCTTTTATTAGTTTCTCGATGGCGTTGACGCTATGCTCATATGTTAAAGGCATAACAGCAGGTCCTTCAATGATATCGCCATCATAGGTGAATCTAGAGCCATGACAAGGGCAATCCCAAGATCTTTCAGCAGAATTCCACTGCAGCTCACAGCCCATATGGGTACAGGTGGTATTTACCAAATGCAGCCCACCTTTATCATCTTTGAATGCGCCAATTCTTTCTCCGTTTCCATTAATCACTTTTCCTTCACCGGGCTTTATTTCAAAGTCATTTGGCAATGGTGAGAACTTACCTTTTATAAGTTCTTTAGCAACATTAATGTTTTCCTTTACAAATTCCTTTGCTGAAGCTGCTATGGTTTTACGCGATGGATTGTAAACATCTTGATAAGGGCTTTTCCCACGTATGATCAAGTCGCTAAGAATCATCGCTGAAACTGTACTGTTTGTCATGCCCCATTTTCTATAGCCTGTAGCTACGTACAGATTAGGCGTATCAGATGTGTAATGTCCAATATAAGGTACATCATCTAAGGTCATACAATCCTGTGTGGACCATCTATAAGGAATATCCTCCACAGTAAAATAATCTTTAGCAAAAGCGATGAGTGCTTCATAATGAGCGTTTGTATCTTTTCCCTGACCGGTTTTATGGTGTTCTCCTCCAATTATTATCAGCTCACCCTCATCACTCATGTGGGAACGTATTGATTTAGCCGGATCTTCCGCGGTTATATACATTCCACCTAGATATTTTTCCTTTGCTTTAATTGCTATAGTATAGGACCTTTCTGGATATATTCTTGCAAAATACATT
>JARBUB010000143.1 GCA_029239905.1 Clostridia bacterium | reverse complement strand
GGTTGGTCTTGCTGATAGGATGGGTAATTTTCCGGCTCAGCTTTCTGGCGGAGAACAGCAGCGAGTTTCAATAGCCCGTGCATTGGCGAAAAAACCAAAGCTATTGCTTTGCGATGAGCCAACAGGAGCATTGGACTATGTCACCGGTAAGCAGATTTTGAAGCTTCTGCAGGACACCTGCCGAAGAGAAGGTATAACTGTTATTATCATCACTCATAACAGCGCAATTGTTCCCATGGCAGATAAAGTGATACGGTTCAAAAGCGGTAAAGTGGTGGATATGACGGTGAACGCTGAACCTATGAATATCGATGAGATTGAGTGGTGATGCTATGAAAAAAAGTGCTTTTTATAAAGATATTAGAAAAACATTAAAAAACAACCTATCCAGATTCATTGCCATTACCATGATGGTAGCCCTTGGCATCGGTGTTTTTTCCGGATTTGCAGTAGGGTGTCTGGATGCCTTTCAATCTGCGGATTCTTTCTATGATAAACAGAATACCTACGACATCAAAATTGTATCTACCCTTGGACTTACTGAACATGACCTTTCTGCCGCAGCGGGAGTTAAAGGGGTAAGTTCAATATTTGGAAGTATCAGCATGGATGTGAAGGCTCTTCAAAGCAATGGAAGTTTGCTGCTGGCAAATCTAAACACTCTGGATGCAAAGGGTATGAATGAGCCCTATGTACTTGAAGGTAAGCTGCCCAATGAATCGGGGCAAATTGCAGTGAACTCCAAATTTATTGAGGATACCGGCTTGAAGGTGGGGGATAGTATCACTCTAGAAGAAGATGATACAGACAAGAAAGCTGAAACATCGGATACAAAGGCAGATGACAGTGGGAAAGATGAGAAAATTGATTTGGAAATTACCATAGAAAGTGATTCTACGGCACCAACCTTAGCAGTAAATAAATACGTAATCACGGCGATTATTTTAAGCCCTCTGGACATCTCCAATACTGAAAAAGGCATTGCATCAGTTTCCTTCTCATCAAGCAGCAGTGAATACCTGATGTTTGTCACAGCAGACTGCATAAAAAGTGATATTTATAGCGCTATTTATGCCACTATAGACGGTGCTTCAAAGCTAGGTGGCTATTCTGAAGAATACCAAGGTCTGGTCGATAATATCACCGCCACAATCAAATCCACTATACAAGAAGGCAGGCAGCAAGCCAGATACGATGGAGTTGTCAGCGATGCCAACAGTAAAATTTCTGAAGGTGAAGGACTATTGAAGGACAAAATGGCCGAGGCCGAGCAAAAACTATCTGATGCTCAGAAAAAAATTAACGATGGCTGGGTGGAAGTTAAAGATGGCCGGGCCAAGGTACTGGATAATGAGAGGAAGCTATCTAATGGGGAACAAGCTTTGTCTGATGCACTGAAATCAGCCAATGAAGGGTTCAGCAATGCGCAGAAAGACATTGATAACGGATTGGCAGAATTAAAGAACGGTGAAGAAAAGTTAAACAGTGAGGAAGCGGCTGCAATAGAACAGTTTTCAATCAATGAGCAGAAGCTTGCACAAAGCCAAAATACCTTGGATAAACAAAAATCTGAGGCTGATGCACAGTTAACCGGTGCTGCTTCTGCGTTGTCAGCAGAGGAGCAGAAAATCTGGAATAGTGAAGCCATTAAAATGGTATGGTCGGATATGCTTGCAGATGGTGTTAAGGCAGCACCATATTTACTTGCAGTGAAACAGGGTGACACACCCTCACAAGAACAAACCGATGCCTATAATGCTGCAATGGCCAGGTTTCAGGCAGATACACAAGCCTTTGCTGTAGGTTTTATTACAGGCGGAGCTCCTCTTACAGAGGAGCAAATCTCTGGTTTTTCGAGTCTTGCTATTACTCAGGGTACTTTGAATTACAGCCAAACTTTACTTAAAGAAAGTTCAGAGATACTGGCGGCAGAAAAAGCTAAAGCCTTAAAGGCGATTTCTGATGCCCGCCAGAAAATTGAGGAGGGCAAACTGCAGCTTATCAGTGGACAGAAGAAATTGAATGACAGCAAAGCTGAGGCAAAGGTACAGTTTACTGAAAAGCAGGCAGAAATAAATAAGGGCAAGCAAGAGCTCGTAGACGCCAAAAGGAAGTTGAAGGAGGCTGAGGCTGAGCTTATTGACGGACAGACTGAGCTTAACAAAAATAAGGCTGACTACATGACTTCCATTGCTGATGCCAAGGGGAAGCTTTCAGATGCCAAGGACGAGGTTTCAAAGATCAGCATGGCAAAATGGTATGTCTGGGATCGAAGTGATAACGACAGCAGTGCCGGACTAAAAAATGATGTCAGCTTCATTCAGGAGGTTACTAAGGCTTTCCCTGTTATTTTCTTCCTGGTGGCCATACTTATAAGCCTCACCACCATGACTCGTATGGTGGAGGAGGACCGTGGATTAATCGGTACGTTTAAATCACTTGGTTATTCCAACTACCAGATAAGTATGAAATATATTTTATATGCAGTGCTTGCCTGTGTTATTGGAGGTGGCCTTGGAAGCGTTATTGGGTTTATTGGACTTCCAAAGGTAATTGGAATTATCGTGAGCAATCTGTATGTATTACCAAAATTTCAACTATCCTTCAATGCTTACTATGGGCTGATGGGATTTGGACTCTTCTTACTAGGCATTGTAGGTGCAACTGCCATCTCCTGCGCTGAGATGCTGCACCAACGTCCTGCAGAATTGATGCGTCCCAAAGCACCTAAAGCAGGAAGCAGGATTTTGCTGGAACGCATTCCATTCATTTGGAAGAGGCTGAACTTCCTGAATAAAGTAACCTGCCGTAACTTGTTCAGATATAAGAAACGTGCAATGATGACCATTATAGGTATTTTAGGCTGCACCATGCTTATCGTGCTGGGTTTCGGTGTGAAGGACAGTGTAGGAGGGCTGATGTCTGATCAGTTTGATAGCGTAACTGTATATGATGCTATCGTAGTGACAGATGACTTGAAGGCAGAGGAAATGAACACTCTTGCCAGTGAGTGGAAGGAATCAGGAAAGGTGAAGGATGCGCTGCAATTGCAGATTAAAACCTTGACCCTACGAAGCAGCAGCGATAGTTTAGATATTACTGTGATGGTGATTCCGGACAATGCGGATTTGGAACAATATGTTCATCTATATGATTCTAAAACCCAAAAGGCAATGTCCCTTCCTCAAAAGGGCATAGTAGTAACTGAAAATGCAGCGAAAAAACTTGCTCTAACTAGCGGAGACATTGTTTCAATGCAAAATGAAGATAATTTGGAGAAGGATTTCCCGGTGGCTTTTGTAGCTACAAACTATGCAGGAAATTACGTGTATGTAAGTGAAAGCTGTTATAAGGCAGAATTTAACGACTATGAGGCCACTTCTTTCCTGATGAATCTGACAGATGACGAAGATGGTCAGAAATGGCTGGATTCTCTAGATGATGACGACAAAATCCTGAACGTCAGCAGCAGTGAAGGGGTGAGAGATGCTTTTAGCGATGTGAATAAGCTTGTTACCATGGTAGTTTATCTCTTAATTGGTATGTCAGCAGTATTGGCTTTGACAGTTCTGTTCACTCTGTCTAATATCAATATTAGTGAACGTGAGAGGGAGCTGGCCACCATCAAGGTGCTTGGTTTCCAGCGGGAAGAGGTATATTCCTATGTAAACAGGGAGACCTTTATCCTTACTCTATTGGGGATTCTGTGCGGTCTGCCGGCAGGGTTTGGTATTACCTATGGCATTTTGGCCAACGTCAGCATTGCAGACGTCGCTTTTAAAGTTCGTGTTTCCATAATCTCTTATCTAATTGCGGCAGTTATTACATTGGTTTTTGCCTTATTGGTAAACAAAATCACCAACAAGAGTTTAAGGAGAATTAACATGGTGGAAGCATTAAAGAGCGTGGAGTAAAAAGAGGTACTTTCTCCATCCTAATTACGAATTATTATAATACTCAAGACCTATTTAGCTTATTTTCTAAATAGGTCTTATTTTTTCACATATATGTCATATTGTTATGTTAAAATACAGGTGAGGTGACGACATGCAGATAAATAGACTTTTTGAAATTGTATATCTGTTGCTCAATAATAAACGTACAACAGCCAAAGAATTAGCAGAGCATTTTGAGGTTTCCGTAAGAACAATACTACGCGATATAGAGACTTTATCAGCGGCAGGTATTCCTATATACTCTTTACAGGGTAAGGGTGGAGGTATATCTATCCTTGATAATTATATTTTGAATAAGACTACAATTTCTGAGAAAGAGCAAAATCAGATTTTATTCGCTTTGCAAAGTATGTCATCCACAAATCATATTGATGTTAGTGATGTACTTTCGAAGCTCAGCACCCTCTTTAACAAAACAGGTGATAGTTGGATTGAAGTTGATTTTTCATCCTGGACCAATTGGAAACCTGACAAAGAGAGATTTGAAATACTGAAAGATGCTGTTATCGGAAGGCAGGCTGTAGCTTTTAATTATCTAGGCTCCAATGGTGACATGACACATAGAACAGCATATCCATTAAAACTTATATTCAAAGTGAAATCATGGTATCTGCAAGGATATGACCTTTTTAAACAGGACTACAGAACTTTCAAAATTATTAGGATGCAGGATATTGAGATCCTATCAAAAAGATTTGCAGATAAACAGTTTAATCTTCCCCCAATTGAAATTACAGCTAATACTTCATACTCATTAACTCATTTGAAGCTGCGTTTTGCTCACCAAGTAGCATATAGGGTTTATGATGAATTCAATCAAAAAGACATTATCAAAAATGAAGATGGTTCATTTTTTGTTTCCATAATGCTGCCGGAAGATGACTGGTTATATGGATTTCTTCTGTCTTTTGGTACTGCCGTTGAAATTCTAGAGCCTTTAAATATAAAAGAAAACCTCATTCAGAAGATTGAAGAAATAAAAAGATTTCATACCCAAAGTATAACATGACGTGATGCTGTCGTGTTATAAGTATTATAATAATGAGGTAGTTAAGAAGCTTTATAGGAGTGAGGTAAAATGATAAATAAAGAAGAAGAACAAGTCTTTACACACAGGAAAGTTATTGTTAAAGAAATACCTATCCATGTAGTAGAAGCAGGTTCAATATCAAAGCCTGCAATATTTTTTATTCACGGGTGGCCCACATGTTGGTTAGAATTTGAAGCCGTTATGACGGTACTTTCTAAGGATTATCATGTAATGGCTATCGATTTACCCGGCATCGGAGACTCGGAAATTCCGCTGCAGTCATACAGCAAACGCAATATAGCTGAGTATGTTTGCGATATTATGGATACTATGAATTTGTCAGATGTAACTTTAGCCGGATGTGATGTTGGAGGGCAGGTAACCTATGCTTTTTTGAAGAGTTTTCCTAATAGGATTTCACGCGCAGTTATTATGAATGTAGCTATCCCTGGAGTTGACCCGTGGGATGCGGTAAAGAGGAATCCCTACATTTGGCATTTTGCTTTTCATTCTATACCTGAATTACCTGAAAAACTTATTGCAGGTAATGAAATATTATATTTTTCATATTTTTATGATGTGATGGCTGGAAAGGATAAGAAAATGAGCATTGCACATAGAAAATCATACGCCGAAGCCTATACCCGTCCAGAGGCTTTGAAAGCAGGCTTTGATTTTTACAGATGTTTCGCTATGGATGAGAAAGATAATATGGAATCAAAAAATGACATTGTATCCATGCCGATTCTATACCTGCGAGGAGAAGATGAACACGTAAATATCGAAACATACATGAAAGGATTTAGAGAAAGCGGCCTTAAGAATATCGAGGCGAAAATAATTGAAAATTGCGGACATTATTCGGCGGATGAACAGCCTAAAAACGTTGCAGCTGCCATAAGAGAGTTTATAAGCAATACCAAAAATAATATGTAGATGAATTAATGAAGGTGAAATAGTGAAATTAGATAGACTATTAGCAATAACAATGATGTTAATTAATAATGATATTGTTCCTGCAAAAGATTTAGCAGATAAATTTGAGGTGTCTATAAGAACCATATACCGTGATATAGAGATACTTGGTGCTGCAGGAATTCCTGTAATATCATATCAAGGTATTAATGGAGGCTTTGGGATTATGGAGGGATTCAAAATTGAAAAAGGGTTCCTTAGCACCCAGGATATTGATTCTCTTACTGCTACATTAAAAGGTATATCTACAATTTTTCAAGATAGAAAATATGATGATACATTGAATAAAATACAAAATCTTTCTTCAAACAAGAATAATGCAGCACTTATTATGGATTTTGATAATTGGGATTATCATGGGCTTATTAAAAATACTCTTAGTTTAATACAGACAGCAATAGAGAAAAATAAAATTATAAAATTCAACTATATAAACTCTTCAGGTGAAAATCTTTTAAGAAATGTGGAGCCCATAACACTTATACTAAAGTATAATACCTGGTATCTTTATGGATTTTGCAGTGTTAAGAAGGACTTCAGATTATTTAGGCTTTCTAGGATAAGAGCTTTGGAGATTACAGATAAGACATGCAGTTTTGAAAAAGAAAAAATTGAAGAGCCCAAGTTTCATGGAGAAGTGGAAGTAAATAATTTTATAGATCTTGAATTAAAGTTTAATTCAAATGCAGCTGCAAAGGCTTTAGATTTATTTTACGGAGCAGATATCAGCTTTAACAATGATAGGAACATGATTGTTAAAGCGCACTGCCCGGAAGGAGAATGGATTTATAGTACAATATTGAGCTTCGGTAAAAATGTAGAAGTCCTTAATCCGCCTCATATTAAAGCTATTATTAAACAAAAGGCAAAAGAAATTTATAATTTGTATTAAAACATGACAAGTAGTTGTCATGTTTTTTTAGTTAAAATAAATGAGTAATATAAAAAATAACTTTTGAATTAGGAGAGATAATTATGAATGAAACATTAAAAAATATTAAAAACAGAAGAAGTGTCAGAGCTTATCAAGCTGAACAAATTAAAGAAGAAGAATTACAAATGATTTTAGAAGCAGGCATATATGCACCTAATGCAAGAAATCAGCAATCATGGCACTTTACTGTGATACAGAGCAAAGAACTCTTAGATAGGATGTCCAAAGCTGTACAGGAGGAATACAAGAAATCAAATGA
>JARBUB010000142.1 GCA_029239905.1 Clostridia bacterium | reverse complement strand
TTGCTGTTGTACCAATAGAATAGTTAAGCACTAAAATGTACTCAGCAAAAAATATAAGCACTTATTTAAGAAAGTATCTTAATAAGTGCTTAGGTGAGTTGCCTGGTATCATAATCTTTAAAGAATAAAGTGAACGTTTGATGGAAACCAGTTATAAATCGCTAATTTGGGCTTTTAGGAGTCTTCATTTCTGTAAGATATTCCCCATCTTTCATATTGGTAGCTACCTCAATATTATTCCCATTTCTTATAAGCAGCGCTACTTTATAATCTTGAAGGTGTGCATTCATAAATTCCACAGCCTTTTTCTTTCCCATTACACAAAGCGCTGTAGAAAGCGCATCTGCTTCGCTCGCTTCTTCTCCCCATATAGATACTGATACTATATCACTCCTAGTAGGTTCTCCCGTAGTAGGGTCAATAATATGGCTATACTCACGTCCGTTGTTAATATATTTAACTTCATATGTACCGCTAGTAGAAACCCCTACATTTTTACCGAACCCGGTAAGGTAATTCTCTGAAGGATTATCCGGATTTGATATATAGATGGACCACATATTCATGCTAGGCGCGCCTTTATCTGATACATTTCGTTTCAGCAGTTTCATGCTGCTTAACCCAAGATTAACCAATCCATATTCATAGCCATTTTTCTTTAATATTTCTGCTGCTTTATCTGCACCATATCCTTTAGCTATTCCGCCCAGATCAATTTTTAAGGAATATAACTCCCCGTTGATTTCGATATCCATTACTTCTTTTTTCAGCAGATATCCGCCTTTTTTATCTTTAATCAGTTTTACCCCGGAAAAGTCTGATAACTTTTTAAATGCCTCTATATACTGCAGATTAGGAAGATCAAAACCTCCACTTTCATTTCTTGAACGATCGTATGGCATTGCCTTTTTTTCATTGTTTAAGAAACGAGGGGAGAACCCCCACAAATCTACAAGATTTGATACCGCAGGATTATATGCTCCTCCAGTTAAGTTATACATTTCAATCGCCTCTGATACAATTTCGGCAGTAACCGAATTTATTGCAATGCTTTCACCATACTTCGCCTCATTGAATTTATAGATATCACTGCCAACAATATTAACACTGGCTTTGTTCTCCAATACAGTAAGCATGTTGTCAATTTCCTGCCATGTATCTTCAAAACGGGCGAGAGCATCAGGCGAAGAAAAATCATCATAAACGATAGCATAACAGATGGTGTTGAAATGCTCATAACTAGTTTTTCTCTTTGATGTAAGCTTTTCTGGATTTACCCCTGCAGAGATGTCCTTTATTTCTGATGAAGCAGCTGCCTCCGCACTCCCTTGTTGTGTTGTTTCGCTGTTTGGCAACACCTGAGATGCAGCTTCATTTACACCCTCATTTGATACTTTGCTGGTCATGTTCTGTTGAGGTACTTGTTTAGATTCATTCTCTTCTACATCAGACCTGCATCCAGAAAAAACAACAGCAATACATACAATTATAATAAACAATCTTTTCATTGTTATTTAACCCCTTTTAGCAAATAACCCTGATTTACAGGATCTTGGATGGTACTTCTAAATATCTGCAAATAAATTAATTCTACCGCAACAAAGCTGCGGTAGAATTATTATGTATCGTTTCCTTATTGAGCAATAACCCAATTTTCAGGATAATTGTGGTCAGTTACCTTTGTTTCCGCTTGTTCATCAAGAGTACCAATTACTATTGCACAAACAAACTTCAAGTTTCCATATGCATCTACTTGACCTTTTGCATCTCCTTGTTTATTAGGATCATAACCAAGAGTATATTTGTAACCCTTATCCTTTAGATATACATCTTCTATTGTAAGAGTGGAATCCTTCTTTGGATATTGTGCTGACATAAAGAAATGTGTACCGTAGCCTTGGCTGATTGCGCCAACGTTCATATAGCCTGATGCAATACCAACATTATAGTAGCCTCTATCTAACTGTTGAGGATGCTTTCCAAGGCTTTGTTCAGTTGGAATTAATCTATCTCCAAACACAAGCACTGTTAATGTTCCGCTATTTGCATTTCCTACGCCTACAACGTCCTCTTGTTGTTTCACATCTTTAAGTGTAACAAACAAATAGTCAGTCTTACCTACTGAAGTAGGAGTAAGGCTAGCAAATCTCATAATAGTCTTTAAAGCTTTATCAGTTGGCGCATATTGTGCCCCATCTTTAAAAGATGTTTTATTCACTGTTCTCCACAAGCCATCTGTTTCTACCCAACCAGGGAATTTTGAAGCATCATATACTGCATCAGATTTAGCTACTGGTGCGGATGCAGTGGAATCCGCTGTAATCTTTAATTCTTGACCTACAGCGATTTGATTTGGGTTTTTTAAGTTGTTAATTTTAGCTAAGTCTTGCCAAGTTGTATTGAATTTCTCAGCTATCTTCCATAACAGGTCACCCTTCTGAACTGTGTATGTGTCAGCTGCAAACGCAACTGATACACTAGTGAGTACTAGTACCACAGCCATTAAAATACTTACAATCGTTTTTTTCATATATTTACCCCTCCTAAATATTATATCTGCTCAAAGGTGATATTTCCTTTGAGCTTTATGCTATAAGGCTTAAATTTTTAAGCCCTTAACACCTTATCTAATATCCCTACCACTATCGTACCCCTACGATTGTTATAAATTAAACGTTAATTATATAACAATTATATTATAAGACTTGTTGCAGCTATTATCAAAATGGTAAGCTGTAAAATAATCAAGTTATTCCATGGATTCTCATTTACACTATGATGTTGGGCAATTTACACTTGCGTGGAAGTATCTGTAATATCGGTGTTTTAGAACTACTTAATTAACACACCCTATCTAATAATTCCACATTAAAAAGGGCAAAATAGGAAGGATCAAAAATGTCACAGCACGAATGGGTCGGCTTAAATCTATATGACACAAATAGGTACCAGGCACGGCTGTTAGACGGCTATTCCTAGTATATTATAGAATAACTGACTAAACGTCGTGCCTGGCACCTATCTTTTGCGCTACACAACCTCTGACAGGCTTACAGTTTTAGTAGCTTCATAATGCGTTATTTATCCCAAAGCTTTGATAGAAATGTTCACCTCTAATTGACACCCAATCCTATAGTGCTGTAACTACTAGAAATAATTTCAGCCGCAGATAAATCTACTTATTAGTTTCATTACCCACGGCTTAGGTAAAGCTTTATCATAATGATAAATTTGTATTTTTTCTTTCTAATCGCACATGTGTTCCGGCAATGAATTTTCAGTACTTAGTGAACACTAGCTAGCTTCATCCGGCACTATGGTTTTGAGACTGCTAAATCTGTATCCTATACGTGGTACAGTAGAGATAAACTGTGGAACCGATGGATCTTCTTCTAGCTTCTTACGTAAGTTGCGTACATGTGTAAAGACAGTACGTAAGTCACCATAACTGGGCTTTTTCCAGATATATTGGTAAATCTCCTCAAACTTCAATACGGTATTCTCATTATTAATGAAATAGATAAGCAATTCAAATTCTGTTGGAGAAAGATAAATCTCCTCATCGTTCTTTATGAGCATATGCTCTCTTGTTGAAAGAGTGTGATTGCCTATTTTGATATCATCCGCAATTCGAGAACTTCCTAACTGCATCCTCCTCAGAGCAGCTTCCATATGCGCCTGCAAAATCGGGTATCGGAAGGGTTTTGTCAAATAATCATCTCCACCCATCCTCATGGCACGTACAATTGTTTCTTCATCATCCAGACAACTGATAAAAATAATGGGACAATATAAGTTTTTCCTCAATTGAACACAAAGGTCAATACCATCTGTCCCCGGCAGTATAATGTCCAGCAATATTAGATGAAAATTCATTTTTTTTACCATTGCCAAGGCTTCCAAAGCGTTGTGGGCAACAGTTGTATGATAATTTCCGATTTTGCCTAAATAATGGATTAATATGTCGCAATTTTCCAAGTCATCTTCCACTAGAAGAATCTGATACTCCATAGGTTTTCCCCTTTATTTCAAGTTTCTTGCTGCCATTATTCCAGCAATTTTTCCAGAACTAAAGCAATATCCTTGTGCCACTCCGCCAAAGTTTGCATATCCCTTTTTATTTGTGAAAAGAACACCCATAGAATCGGTTCCGACTGCATATAAGCCTTCGATTGCCTTTCCTTTGGCATCCATTACCTGCATATTATTGTTTACATCAAGCCCTCCACAAGTGCTATAAATATATGGAGCGCCAGTGACAGCAATATAATAGTTGCTTTCCGTGTTAATCGCACCAAGACGCTGGAATCTGTCTGCTTTCTTGCCCATAGCATCTATTCCTGCTTTTATACCTTCATTGTAGTTGGCAACTGTTGAAAGCAGTGCTTTGCTTGTCATATTTCCATTGTCCTTACTTATTAATTCAGCTAGCTTCTCCAGACTATCTGCTTTATATATAAAGCCCGCTTTTACTCCTGCGTCCATTACGGCGTCGATATTTTTCATCGGAGTATCAGTCTTAATTCCTCCCCTGTTCAGATAACGACCAGTACTAGCAAATGCAAAGCCTTTTTCTCGTAAAATATCAATCTGTTCTTTTGAGTAAATTGAATAGAATCTTGAACCTCCAACATAAGCCTCAGTTCCAATGTTCATCTCGTTGACAAAACGGTTTCCTTTTTTGTCAACTGCCAAAGCTTCGCTGGTATTGACCATTCCAAAAGGAATATCATTATCAAAGGCAGCACCAAACTGTTTCAAAATAACAGGGGGTGCTGAGAAGTGGGACATCGGAGGCATATCAATGTTTTTGGTTACTGCACCTATAGAAGTTGCCATACGAATACCTGCACCATCATTTTGGGCTGTTCCATAAAGCTTCCATGATTCTCCTAGATATTTTTTCATCATTTCATCGTTTCCGCCAAATCCACCTGTTGCAAGAATTATAGATTTCGCATTTACTGTTACTTTTGTCCCATCTTGTTTTATTGCCTTTACGCCGGCAATTTTGCCATCTACTACGATTAATTCTGTAGCTTCTGTATGCAGCAAATACTTACCGCCTAATTTATATGTGAATTTATCCAACATATTTTGGAAATAGCTTTCTGTTAAATCTTTGTTTCCTGTATAAGGTGTAAAGAGAGCCCATTTATTTCCGAGAAAGCCCTTTGGATTGTCGAATTTAAATCCATAGCCAGTCAGCCAGTCAATAGTTTCTCCGCATACCGATATTATAGTTTGGATAATATCTACTCTTGCATCTTGGACACCATTGACTTTTGTATAGTCAGACCATTCCTTAAATAGCATGTCAGCATCTACCAGGTTTTCTCCAGCCTTCTTTGTTATTGTCTTTCCTGTTGCCGGATCAGCCCAGCCGACTATTTCACTTTTGACCTTGCTAGGCGGATTAACTGCCATAGGACCGCTTGTTACAGCACTTGTTCCTCCTATCCTGCCTGCCTTTTCCAATACCATTACAGAAGCGCCATTTTCAGCTGCACTTAGAGCCGCTGCCGCACCAGAACCTCCAAACCCTACTACAACTACATCAACTGTATACGCTTCTTCTGTTGTGGATTTTGGCAATTCTTTGTATAAAGCAGTTTCTTTTGCTCCTGCCTTAATCAGACAATCGTGTGCTGCCTGCAATACTGCGTTTGAAGTTGCCGTAGCCCCCGTAACCACATCCACTGCAAGGGACTGATTTTTAATTATAGACGGAATCATTATATCTTGTACAGATCGAGGTTTCCCGTTTGTTTCATCGTTCTTGCCAATGAAAATGGCGGAAATTCTATTATTTTTGACTGACACTGAAACTTGAACAGGCATCAGCAAACTAAATCCAAATGCAGATGCTTGATATGTACCATCTTTCATCGTAAGTGCAGCAGCTGTTTTTGCCCCGCTGGCCTGAGCCAATGCTGCAGATAGGGCTGTTTTAATTGCTGTACTGGTTCTTGTTGCCCCAGCTACAGCATTAACTTTCTCACCTTTTTTTAATATTTCGGTACTCATAGATTTGATTGCAAGACCACCAATAGTTGGGGTTTCACGGTTCCCTACAATCTTTAAAGTTTTAATGGTATTGGAATCTACAGTAATTGTAACTGTCAGCTCCCCACCAAATCCCTTGCTGGAAGCAGAGTAGGTTCCGGGTGTATAAAGCCCGCTTAGATTTATTGTACCTTTCGTATTAGAATCACCGTAACCCACCAATACATTCATTGTCATGACAATGACCATAAGGAAAACCAATAACAATTTCGTTTTTTTCATGCTAAATCCTCCTTCATGAACTCGCTCTTAATCAGAGTTCTTAACATGAATTATACAGTAACTCTCATATGATTCCGTTGAAATTCCAATGAAGTTTTGTGAATTAAATAACTAACATCTCGGAAGTACAATTGTAAACGTACTTCCCTTTCCCTGCTCGCTATCTACAGAAATACTGCCCTGATGTTCCTTGACAATATAATCAGCTATGGCTAACCCTAGGCCAGTTTGGCCACCTTCGCCCCTGCTGATATAGCGCTTGAACAGTTGGGCTTGTTTATCTTCCGGTATTCCTGAACCGGTGTCCGTTACGGAAATGCGAACTCTATCATAGCTATCCAAGTTACCCTGGATGGTTACCAAACTGCCTTCAGAACTATAGCGGATTGCATTATCCAAAATATTATCCAGTGCCTGTCGCAAGCGAAATGGGTCCCCATTAATTATAATGCCTTCCAGTTTGTGCAAGCAGACCACTTGTACTCCTTTATCAACACTTTTTGCTTTTGCATCCTGTAAAGCACCCTCCAAGAAAGCGGCTGCTTCAAACTCAGCAAAATAGAACTGAATCTTTCCTTCTTCTAGCCTTGTTATCAAAAACATATCATCTACCATACGGCCTACATACCGGATTTTTCTATCGATGAGATCTATGTACTTTTCTTGTTCCACCGTCAGGCTCTCTCCCTTATCCCGAAAAAGGTCTACATATCCTCCCAGCGCAAACAAAGGACTTCTAAGGTTGTGAACCATATCTGTCATAAACTGCTGCCTTTTTTGCTGAAGTGAAATTAAGCTTTCCTGAGATGCTCTTAGCTCTTTCGTCTTTTCGTTTACCTGGCGTTCTAGATTTCCTGATAGAATATCCGCTTCACTGAATTTCAGTGCAAATTTTTTGCAGGTCGCAATTGCAAAAGCAACTAAATAAAAAAACCTAAAGTATTGTGCCGGAAAGATTTGCACATCTACTACTCCTTGGGGGATCAAGC
>JARBUB010000141.1 GCA_029239905.1 Clostridia bacterium | reverse complement strand
TTATTAAATTATAAAATTCCCTATCTTACTTACCAACAAAATTTGCTTTGCGTTTTTCTACAAAAGCCGCCATGCCCTCTTTTTGATCTTCAGTCGCAAAGCAAAGACCAAAAATTTCTGCCTCGTACGCTGTTGCCGAATCCAAATCCATGTCCATTCCTTCGTTCACAGCAGCTTTGCATAACTGTACGGCAACCGGAGCACGTGAGACTATCTTCTTAGCCATTGCCATTGCAGTATCTATGAGTGACTCTGCAGGTACGATCCTATTGACAAGCCCCAGCCTATAAGCTTCTATGGCATCTATCTGATCCCCAACAAAAAGCAGTTCTTTAGCTATCCCTTTTCCCACCAGGCGAGACAAGCGTTGTGTTCCTGCAAAACCAGGCGTTACGCCCAGTATTACTTCAGGTTGACCAAACTTGGCCTTATCGGATGCAATGCGGATATCACATGCCATAGCTAATTCACATCCGCCGCCCAATGCAAAGCCTTGTATCGCAGCTATAACAGGTTGTGGAAGGTTTTCAAGCTTGTTGAATACTTTCTGTCCTAATTTGCCGAAGCTTCTTGCTTCAAGTGCGGTCAGTGTCTGCATTTCAGTAATATCCGCACCTGCGACAAAGGCTTTGTCTCCTCCACCGCGAATAATTACTACCTTCGTAGAAAAATCAGTGGCAATATCGGACAGTATAGTGTCAAGTTCCTGCAACGTAGCTGCATTCAATGCGTTTAAGGACTTTGGCCTGTTCATGGTGATGATGCCTATTTCATCTATTTTCTCATAGAGTAAATTATCCACTTGCGTCCCCCTTATATGACTTAGATAAAAGGCACTGCAACTTTCTCCTGCCTTTTTTAATGGTCTGGGTAGTAGCAGTGCCAATATTATTTAGCTGCAACTAATTTATTTAAGCTTCAAATTCATAGGCGAGTCAGTAAATATCCTTGGGTCCATTGTCTTGAGTTGCTTCGATACAATCGGCTTAAATGCCATTTTAGAGAGAACATCTTTCTCAAGGTCAACGCCGGGAGCAATTTCAATTAGCTCTAAACCGGCAGGAGTGAGCTTGAATACAGCTCTTTCCGTCACATACAGGATGTTCTTGCCTGTATCGTTGGCATATTCACCGCTGAAGGTAATCTGTTCCACTTTATCAACGAACTTAGAAGCCTTACCGTCAGAGATAATATTCAATTTGCCGTCTTTAATTTCCAATTCAGTTTTTCCGGCCATGAAAGTACCCACAAAAACTACGTTCTGAGTACTTTGGGTGATGTTGACAAATCCACCCGGTCCGACAGTTCTGCCGGCAAATTTGCTCACATTCACATTACCGTGTTTATCGATTTCAGCCGCACCCAGGACGGAAAGATCAATACCACCGCCATCATAAAAGACGAACATATCAGCATGGGCAATAATCGCCTCTACGTTGGCGGAAGCAGTAATTGCCAGCCCACCTGCGGGTACGCCACCAAAGGAACCGGCTTCTACTGTAAGGGATATCTTAGAGGAAACTCCTTCTTCTGCTGCGACAGCAGAAACGGCCTCCGGCATGCCAATGCCCAGATTAACTATATCTCCCTCACTAAGCTCCATCGCAGCCCGACGGCCACAAATCTTTCTTTCGGACAGTTCCGTTGCAGCAACCTGATCGAGAGGCAGTCTGGTTTCGCCGCACCACTCCGGATGGAATTCAGGGATGGCGTAATATTGCCGACGTCCTACCTCACTGGCAATTACGATATGATCTACTAGGACGCCTGGTACAACTACATCGTGCGGCTTAATGGTATGGGCCTCAGTTATTCTTTCTACCTGAGCAATGACGATGCCACCGCTATTTTTAGTAGCTAACGCCAGTTCAAGCGAACTGAGCCGTACGCCTTCCTTTTCAATGGACAAGTTTCCGTCCACGTCCGCTGTAGTGGCTTTAATAAAGCAAACATTCACCGGGAAAGATTTATACAGCAGATAATCTTTTCCCTTAATTGGCAAAACTTCCACTACTTGTTCATCTTCACTGAGCTTTCGAGCCGCATCATTAGCGCAGCAGCCTTCAATCCGCGGATCAGCGAAGGTTTTCAACCCTACGGTAGTTACCACGCCAGGCCGTTTTGCACCGATTGCCCGAGCAAGCTGGGTTAATACGCCCTGCGGCACAACAAAAGTGGGGAATTTATTGCCAGTGATTAGCGGGAAAAGTTTGGGTGATGTTCCAATATGTCCGCAAATGAGCTTGCCTATGAGGCCCTCATGGGCAAACATATTCATACCGCCCTCTTTACCGTCGCCAATGCCAGACACATGAAAGACAGTAATCCCTTTCGGCGATTGGGTTTCCAGATATCTGTCTCTTACTGCAGCCATGAGATCCACGGGAGTGGAGGCTGTAATAATCCCCTGAATACCTAATGTGCCACCATCTTTGATGAGATTTGCCGCTTCTTTTGCTGAAATGACTTTACTTTTAGCCATGTTTATCTCTCCCCCTATTACTATTTATAAGACAATTCCGACTTTAACACTTGCTTAGAATCGATGGTTTATAGGCTGACACTCCTCTCTATATTATTTCATTTTGCCTATCGTTAGGTAAATGCTAATACAGTTATCAGAATCCAAAATGCTAGTTCTCATTATTGTACAATACAATGGACAATATCTTAGAGCAATAAATAAACAACTTATTTTGGCCACGGAGCGTTCTTGTCCGCTCCGTGGATAACCCAACACGTTTTTTGACGATTACTTATTATAGGAATAGAAACCGCGACCTGATTTAACGCCTAATCTACCTGCTTTAACATACTGGCGCAATAAAGGGCAGGGACGATACTTACTATCTTTAAACCCTTCGTACAACACTTCCATAATTGAAAGGCATGTGTCTAAGCCAATCAGGTCAGCTAACGCAAGTGGCCCCATAGGATGATTCATACCCAGTTTCATTACCTTATCGATTGCTTCTGGCTTGCCAACACCTTCGTACAAACAGAATACTGCTTCGTTAATCATTGGCATCAGTACCCGATTAGAAACAAAACCAGGTGCATCATTGACCTCTACTGGATCTTTACCAAATTGAAGAGTCATTTTTTCAATAAGCGTATATACTTCATCATCTGTTTCAAGTCCGCGGATAATTTCAACTAATTTCATTACTGGAACCGGATTCATAAAGTGCATGCCTATAACTTTTTCAGGCCGCTTCGTTACGCTAGCAAGCTCGGTTATTGGAAGTGACGAAGTATTAGTAGCGAGAATAGTATGTGCAGGACATATTTGATCAAGCTTTTGGAAAATATTTCGTTTGACCTCAAGATTTTCCATTGCTGCTTCGATGACAACATCACAATCAGCCGCATCTTCTAACGCAAGACTGGGGATAAGATTGGCAAGAATAGCTGCTTTTTCTTCACTGGTTTTCCTACCTTTTGCTACATCTTTTTCAAGGTTACTTTCGATCCGATTGAGACCCCGCGACACAAATTCTTGCTTAATGTCGTTTAGTACAACTTTAATTCCTGCCTGTGCTGCAACTTGAGCAATTCCCGATCCCATCTGTCCAGCACCAACTACCATGATTTTATTAATTTGCATATCGTAATCTCCCCTCAGATATTAATAATCGCATCTTACTAAAATAGCATCACCCTGTGCAGCACCACTGCAGATAGCCGCAATGCCATATTTAAGGCCCCGTCTACGCATTTCATAAACAAGTGTCATAATTACCCGACCACCAGATGCTCCGATCGGATGACCATAGGCAATAGCGCCACCATTCACGTTCACTTTATTTGGATCCCAGCCAACAATTTTACCACTTACCAGAGCTACAGCTGCAAAAGCTTCATTGACTTCAATCAAATCGATATCATCAATAGTCATGTTTACTTTTTTAAGCAACTTATTAATGGCATTCCCAGGTGCACTGGCAATATGAGCTGCTTCTTCCGCTACCATAGCATGACCGATAATAGTAGCAAGCTGTTTGACATTTCTGGCCTCTGCCTGCGTCTTAGACATCAGCATTAAGGCCGAAGCTGCATCATTTGTTCCAGGAGCATTTCCTGCAGTTACAGTGTTGTCTTTAGCAAATAAAGCTGGTAAGTTTGCTAAAGTTTGAATTGTTGTATCCGGTCTTGGTGACTCATCCGTATCAAAAACTGTTTCACCTTTTTTACTGCGAATCACTACCGGCACAATTTCGTCTTTTAATGCACCTTTGGCAATAGCTTGGCTTGCCAACTGCTGACTTCTTAATGCCCATGCATCCTGTTCTTCGCGAGAAATGCCATACTCTTTAGCAACTACGCCGCCATGAACCGCCATGTGCCGATCGTATACTGCGCACCAGAGTCCATCATGAACCATAAGGTCAATCATATTGGAATTAAACATGCGTTGGCCCCATCTGAGATCACGATTTGCAAATGGTGCATTACTCATGCTCTCCATGCCGCCTGCGATCACAATGTTAGCATCTCCGGCGCGAATTACCTGGTCAGCCATCGTGACTGCTCGGAAACTAGATGCACAAACTTTATTTAAGGTCTCTGAAGGTACTTCTATTGGTAACCCTGCCTTAATAGTTGCTTGTCTAGAAGGAATCTGACCGCAGCCGGCTTGCAGGACTTGCCCCATGATAACTAAGTCTACCTCTTCACCGTTGACACCAGCCCTAGAGACAGTCTCCTTAATGGCTATACCACCAAGTTCGACAGCAGAAAAGTTTTTTAACGCTCCACCAAACTTACCGATTGGCGTCCGCGCTGCACTTACTATTACGGTTTCTGTCATTGTTAACCCCCCATTTACTAGTTTGAATTATTGAATAGTTTAAGATATCGTTGACCATTTCATAATGTTTTCAAGAAATGACCATGTTACTTAACAACATCTAGATATTGCAAGAAGGATGCCAATTAGCATCCTTCTTGCAATGTAGAGTCAAATAAAGTATTAAATTCCGCACAAATTCATAAAAATCAACTATTTGTTATTACTAAAATAGTTTAAATTTTCTACTTTTCTCTAATGTTATCGCTATCATGTTCTACATAAAAAAACAGCAACATGCAAAAATGCCGGTCTTTCCCGTGCAACTTTGCATGCCACCCTTATTTTTGCATGTCCATATTATCTTTAAGAGACGTTGTTGTAGAATTCCGCCTACTTCTTTTTCTGGTGATGGTAGATTCATCTACGCTTAAGTTTTTAGCAGCTTCTTTTACTGAGCCATAAAAAGATATCGCTGCTTCTATAATTTGTCCTTCAAGGTTAGTAACTACTCCTTTGAGTGATTCTCCCGGTTTCCAAAGTACCACTGTCTTTTGCGGATCGTTACCTTTGTTATCAGACGACATGGGTGGCATTTGCTCACTAGTTATCTGAGGTGGAAGATGCTTAGGTTCAATAGTATCTTCCTGAGTTAAAATCACAAGTCTTTCGACTATGTTTATCAACTCGCGAATGTTTCCTGGCCACCCATAGTTTAATAAAATTTCTAGCGTTTCCGATGTAAAGGCTTTGGACCGATTATGTTTTTGATTGCTTTTTTCTAAAAAGTGAGCAAGTAATGAAGCGATATCCTCTTTTCTTTCGCGTAAAGCAGGAATAGTAATCGGAATTACATTCAGGCGAAAATAAAGATCTGGACGAAATTTCCCTTCCGCAATAAGTTGCTCAAGATTTTGGTTAGTGGCTGCTAATATGCGCACATCGGCCTCAATTGTTTTAGTTCCACCGACACGATAAAACTTCTTTTCTTGTAATACGTTAAGAAGCTTTGCCTGAAGAAGAAAAGGCATGTCCCCAATCTCATCAAGAAGGACTGTCCCCTTTTTAGCAATCTCAAATAAGCCTATCTTTGCTTTTTTTGCACCAGTAAAAGCACCAGCTTCATAGCCGAACAACTCAGATTCAAGTAGTGCCTCTGGGATAGCACTGCAATTGATATGAACAAAGCTACCTGTGTTATTTCGCTCGCTTAAAGCATGAATATACTTTGCTAGAGCAGTCTTTCCGACACCAGATTCACCCATCATAAGTAAAGGCAAATCTGTATCAGCTACTTTTTTTATGAGTTCGTACACATCTTCCATTATACGGCTACGATGTAGTTCTAAATTCAAGCTGCTTTCTGAAGTAATCTTAGCATTAAATTCGAGTTGATAGTGTTTTGCAATAGCTTCTGCAGACCTAATTTTTTCGTGCAAATCTTTAAGTTCAGTAATATCACGTACATTGGAAAGAACACGAATAATATTACCGTGCTTATCGAAAAGTGGTTTACTTGAAACAACGGTTTCTTTACCGTGCGGAAACCTAACTACAGAGCTCTCAACTCTCTTTCGTTCAAGAGCATACATCATAGAGCACTCTGGCAGAAGCCCCTGTTTACTCAACTCATATACAGACTTTCTAAGAACATCAGTTTCTTGCAATCCTGAGATTAGTGAAAATGCGTGATTAATCGCTCGCACAACTCCATCACCATTTGTGATCATAATTCCATCGTTTGAGTTATCAATAAATGGCTGAAGTCTTATAAGTGAATCTTCAACTTCGCACCAAAGATGAGTAATATTGCGATATTCCTCAACATTCTTAAACAACAAATATTTACAGCCATCTTGTTGTTGGTCTGGGATAATATCCATAAGCATTTTATCATATTGCGATATTTTCACAATTCTAGATTTTGCTTTTCCATGAAGCCATTCATCCCGAAACCACGAAAAAGCTTTATGGATATCTTGCCCTATTTCCACTTCAGAGAAATAATATTCAGCCTTTTCATTGACAGCTCGAATATAACCGTGTTCGTCTACAAAAATCACTGCCCAAGAGTCAAAGCTAACCAGATCATTTGAATAAGTCATCGCCATTTCATCACCCCCAAGTTTTATAAATTTACTCAACAAAATGATATGTAATACTAATTATAACATGCAATATATGTGCCAATTGATTTTTAATTTATTTGATACTACGTTAGATACCTTTTATCATCTAATTGCCCACTTCAGTGTTATTTCTGTTTGCATAGGTTTCCTCCCAACAGGGTCTATCTGTAGAACGTAAAAATCACCTATTTGATAGTTGTAGTCGATATACTAGATGCATGTTTGAACCTGATGACATTTTTGCAAATTCTATATATATTTGACGTTTAAGAGCTGAATTGTAGATTGTACAACTTACTATATAATCCATCAGCCTTAACTAAAGCTTCGTGATCACCACGTTCCACGATCTTGCCTTTTTCCATTACAAGGATTAGATTAGCACGTTGCACAGTTGATAAACGGTGAGCAATAACAAAAGATGTTCGCCCTACCATCAGCCGATCAAGTGCTTGCTGTACTAGCAGCTCACTCTCAGTATCTAAAGCCGAAGTAGCTTCATCAAGAATGAGTATCCGAGGATTTTTTAGAACCGCTCTGGCAATTGCAATCCGTTGCCGCTGCCCACCGGACAGTTGGGTTCCACGTTCCCCAATCGGAGTTTCATATCCATCAGACATTTCCATGA
Source organism: Clostridia bacterium (assembly GCA_029239905.1). Classification (GTDB taxonomy): domain Bacteria; phylum Bacillota; class Clostridia; order Lutisporales; family Lutisporaceae; genus GWB2-37-7. The sequence continues at coordinate 340 of JARBUB010000141.1, read as the reverse complement.
TAAATTCATGCGCATTTGCCACCTTGGCCGCTGCGATTACTTCCTCCCTGGAAGCCTCTAAGTTTCCATACGCAATGTTTTGATATATTGTACCACTGAAAAGAAGCGTTTCCTGCGGTACAATACCAATTTGCTCACGAAGAGACTGCAATGTAACTGTATGAATATCGATGTTATCGATACTAATCGAGCCTTCTACAGGGTCATAAAACCTGGGAATCAGATTTACAATTGTAGTTTTTCCTGCACCGCTAGGCCCGACAATCGCAATTAGCTCTCCTGGTCTAGCTTCAAAAGAAATATCCGTTAAAACCTGCTCTTCTGGTTTGTATGCAAATGA
>JARBUB010000140.1 GCA_029239905.1 Clostridia bacterium | reverse complement strand
GTATCTTGAGTCAGTAATAAATGCTCTTGCAGTTTCCGAGATAACCACATAGGAATCCGCCCCTGTATACCCGCTCATATAGCGGATATTCGAATCCTTAATTAATAGGATACCGTCCAATCCCTCATTTTTAAGTCTCTCCACAAGTTTTTCAATTCTGTACAATTTTAGTCCCCTCCTCGCAAATTTAAATCTTTATGACTATGCTTCACTTTATGTCATCACACTAGGAGTGCTTACTGCCAATATCCTTACAAGCTTATTTGTAAAATTAGCCCAATTATGAGGCGTAGTAGAGGATATATGAATACTATCTCCCGGGTAAAGCTCGTATTGTTGATCTTCCAACAATATCGTGCATATGCCCTCTAGGACATATACGAACTCCTCTCCCGGGTGATCCCCCAAGATCACCTTCTCAGGGAATTGCTCAGGTAAAATAGTGACAATCACAGGATCTAGTTGTTTATCCGGAATGTTGCTTCCTAAATTAAAATATATAAACTTTGATTCATCTATTCTGAATACTTCCTGATTGTAGCTGCGTGACACGATTGACTTATGGCTTTGGGGCGGACTGAAAAATAAATTTAAATCCACATTGAGTGCTGCTGCAATCTTCTTTAGCGAATTAATAGTTATAGATGTCAGTCCTCTTTCAGCTTGGGATAAAAAGCCTACCGACAAATTCGATTTTTCTCCTAAGTCTTTTAAGGTCATCCCTTTAGAGCTTCTTATCTCATTAATTTTCTCTCCTATTTCCTTGTGCATCAATAACCTCCATCAGCTTGTATTTAACTGGAATTTAAGGTTTTGAGTTCCAGTATTTTCAATTTTCATAATATCATAAATATTTAAATGATTCAACTAATTTTTTACTAATTTATCATTTGTTTTTATATATATTGAAATTTATACAATTATATTTTAGTAATATTAAATTTTTACAAAATAAAACACAATCCGATTAGATTGTGTTTTATGAAAGGTTACTAAATTTCTATAAGTGAAAGCATATCCTTTGCAGTGGCTAAATTAGATATAGGCATTCTAATAATTTTTATGAAATTCACAAATTGCTACTGATGAAATACTATGATTTTAAAATAAGAGTGCCTGACTCTTTAGGAGTTAGGCACTCTTATCTAATTTTTTATGATATCTATTTATTTTGTTACTAATTGAAGGTCTACTGGGATAGACTTTTCAATTGCTTCACCCTTTAAAACCTTAACAGCATTTTCTACACCTAAAGAACCAATTTTTGCAGGCTGCTGTGCTACAGTAGCTGCCATCTCACCAGCTTCTACCGCTTTTACAGCATCATCCGTTGCATCAAAGCCTACAACCATAATTGTCTTACCTGATGCTTTGATGGCTTGCAATGCACCTAAAGCCATTTCATCATTGTGAGCAAATACTGCATTTATTTCCGGTTGTGCCTGAAGGATATTTTCCATAACGGATAAGCCCTTAGTTCTATCAAAGTCAGCTGTTTGTTTTGCAACAACTTCGATGTTTGATGCTTTTATTGCATCGTTGAAGCCTTGACCTCTATCTCTTGCTGCAGAAGTACCGGCAATACCCTCTAATTCTACTACCTTACCCTTGCCGCCTAGTTGCTCGATAACATATTCACCAGCCATTTTGCCGCCTGCAACGTTGTCAGATGCTATATGAGCAACAACCTCACCTGAGTTTGCACCGCGGTCTAATGTGATTACAGGTATTTGCTTATCATTAGCTGCTTTTACTGCATTTCCAACTGCATCAGAGTCAGTAGGATTAATAAGGATAACAGCTACATTCTTAGTAACTAGGTCTTCTACATTTGACATTTCCTTTGCAGGGTCATTTTGTGAATCCAATACCACTAATTCATAGCCAAGCTCTTTAGCTTTTGCTTCCGCTCCGTCCTTCAAGGAAACGAAGAATGGATTATTAAGTGTTGAAATGACTAAACCGATTTTTTTAGCTTCTTCCTTCTGTGGTTCCGGTTGAGTTGTGCTAGGTGCTGTACAACCTACAAACAGACTAGCTACCATAAGTACTACTAATGTGATTACCAATACCTTTTTCATGAATACCCCTCCAATAATTTTGTTTATAATTTATGTGCTATAAGTTATGCACATTAAATCCAATTTTACTTCTTTTGCTTACGATCCAGTAAAACTGCTACCAGTATTACAAGTCCCTTCAGCAGAAGCTGATAGTATGAGGATACATCCATAAGATTAAGTGAATTGTTCAGTACTCCAATTATCAATGCTCCTATTACTGTACCAAATATACCTCCACTACCACCGGCTAAGCTGGTGCCTCCTAATACAACTGCCGCAATAGCATCCAACTCATAACCTGTACCTGCTTGGGGCTGAGCTGATGATAGTCTTGCAGTTATTATAATTCCAGCCAAGGCTGCTAATAAGCCCGATATTGTATATACCAAAATCTTAATGCGATCGGTATTAATACCGGAATATATTGTAGCTTCTTCATTGCATCCCAAAGAGTACACATATCTGCCTGTTCTTGTATGCTTTAAAATGTAGTAAGCTAATCCAAATACTATTATCATAATATATATTGGCAAAGGAATTCCTAAGAAGTAACCTGCTCCAATATTTGAAAACGCCGAAGCTGCTTCAGAGCTTCCTGCACTAATTGGCTTTCCGTCAGTGAAAACCAATGTATATCCTCTTACAAGTGTCATAACACCCAGCGTTGCAATAAAGGGTTGTATTTTACCCTTACTTATAATTAATCCGTTAAAGGCTCCTAATGCTGCACCTATTGCTAAGGCAGCGATAACTGCTATAAATGCATTGTTTCCTTGAGAGACCATGGCAGCTACTACAGCACCGGATATAGCTAATATAGATCCTACCGACAGATCAATACCACCAGTCAATATTACGAAGGTCATACCAACAGCAATAACAGAATTTATGGAAGTCTGCCTTAAAATATTTAATATATTACTTACTGTAAAAAACCTTTCATTAACTATAGAAACAATAATGCAAAATATCACTAAGACAACAAAAGACTTATTTTTGATTAAAAATTCTTTTAGGGCTTTCTTCAAATCGTCACCTCCCTTTGACCTACGGCCAATCTCATAATTCTCTCTTGATCTGCTTGTTCACGCTCTATGCATCCTGAAATTCTGCCTTCATGCATAACCATGATTCGATCACTCATGCCCAATATTTCAGGTATCTCTGAAGATATCATTATGATACTCATTCCAGCTTGTTTAAACTGATTTATAATATCATAAATTTCCTTCTTAGCTCCTACATCTACTCCACGAGTAGGCTCATCCAGTATCAAAATCTTTGGACCGGTCATCAGACTCTTTGAAAGAGACACCTTTTGCTGATTACCTCCACTTAGATTTTTCACTAACTGCTTAACCCCAGAGGTCTTAATTGACATACCTTGAATGGAATCCAAAGCAGCATTCTCTTCTTTTTTCTTGTCAATGATTCCAAATATGCCAGACAGCTTTTGTAAAACTGATAAGCTGATGTTTTCCTTGATATTCAAACCAAGCACTACTCCATTACCCTTACGATCCTCAGATACATAGGATATGCCATTTCTAATAGCCTGTCCGGGAGACTTTATATCAACAGCTTTTCCTTGCACGATGATTTCTCCTTTATCCTTGCCATACACTCCGTATATGGTACGAGCCAATTCAGTTCTGCCAGAGCCCATCAAACCGGCTAAACCGACGATTTCACCACTTCTTATTGAAAAACTAATGTCTTTTACATAGGCATTTGTTAAGTTTTTTACCTCTAATAAGTTCTCACCAAGCTGACAGTTTATACGAGGATATTGCTCACTTAGCTTTCTGCCAACCATCAGCTCGATTATTTTGTCTTCATTTACATCATTGATGGGATACTCAGCAATAAACTGCCCATCTCTTAAAATCGTAACATCATCACAAATTTGGAAAATCTCCTTTAATCTATGAGATATATAAACAATGCTTCTTCCCTCTGCCTTAAGCTCTCTAATCACCCTAAACAAGCTGTCTGTTTCCTTATCTGTTAAAGCACCTGTTGGTTCATCCATTACAATTACCTGTGCATTTAATGAAAGTGCCTTTGCAATCTCAACCATTTGCTGCTTGCCTATGCTCAGCTCACCCACCAATGTCTCAGGTTTTTCGGTAATTCCTAATCTATCCATTATTAGCTTTGCAGCCTTATAGAGCTTGCTCCACTCTATCTTTCCAAAGCTGTTTACAGGCTCTCTGCCTAAAAAGATATTCTCGCCAATAGAAAGATTTGATATTAGGTTTAACTCTTGATGAATTATTGCGATTCCCATATTTTGAGCTTCTCTGGTGTTTTTAATTTGTACCGGCTTCCCATTTAAAATGATCTCGCCGGTCGTCTTCTCATAAACTCCGGTGAGAATTTTCATCAATGTAGATTTCCCTGCGCCGTTTTCCCCCAGAAGTGCCATTATTTTGCCTTTGTATATGTTCAAATCAACTGATTTAAGCGCCTTTACTCCCGGAAACTCCTTGGTAACGCCCTTCATTTTGATTATTGAATCACTCACTTGCATCACTCCTTAAAATACAACACCGGATTTTAATAGAATATTGGCATATGGCGTACATTCTCCGGTACGAATAATTGCTTTTGCAGTTTTGTTCAAGGCTTTGAAGTCCTCATGTGCAACCTCTTTCACGTTGATCTTATAGCCTTCACTATTTTCAAGTTCATTCATTCTATTGATTATCCCTTGATAAATAAGAGGATTAATTTGCTTTAGTTCAGTAGCTAGTGCAATTTCTTCTACCCTCTGTTCTGAAAGTACTGCATCCAAAACATCCAAAAAACCTGGAATTCCTTTGCTTACAGCCAAATCAATCCTCTTGCAGCTGTCTGGTATGGGCAGCCCACTATCTCCTATAACAATACTGTCCCCATGTCCAAGCTTTGATATCACATAAGAAATTTCTGAGTTCATTAAGACTCCTTTTTTCATAGAATAACCTCCACACAACACAAAATTTTATGGCAACTACTTAACGTCCCTAATAAATGTCTCTACCTCACCTCTTAAGGGTAATGAGCTTTGTGCCCCTTCTTTGGTTACGGTGATTGCACCTACTGCTGTGGCAAAATGTATAGCTTCCTCAAGAGATTTTCCTTCATTAATTGCTACTGCAACAGCTCCGATAAAGCTATCACCCGCAGCAGTAGTATCTACTGCATTTACTTTATACGCTGGATAAGCTTTCATACCAAGTTTATTAATATGAACACAGCCCTTGTCTCCTAAAGTTACAATGAGCTCTCTTACGCCTTTGTTCATCAACACCTGTGCTGCGTTCTCCATATCACTGTCATTATTCACTTGAATTCCACTGATCAACTGAAGCTCTGTATCGTTAGGTACTAAAATATCAACATTGGCAAGAAAATCCTTATCAAGCTCTACGGCTGGTGCCGGATTCAATATCGTTAATTTTCCCAACTGCTTCGCCGTACTAAGTACATATTTAACAGTTTCAATCGGTACTTCCAATTGTGCAACTACAACATCCGAATTCTGTAATGCATCATAGGAGGTTCGAATATCATCTGCAGAAAGCATATTATTTGCACCAGAAACTACTATAATACAATTATTCGCAGCTGAATCTACTGTAATTGACGCGATGCCTGTAGAAATTCCTTCCACCTTTTTAATCCTTGTGATATCTACTCCATCATTATTTAAAGATTCCAATAAAGTGTTACCCATATCATCACTGCCAACACAGCCAATCATTCTTACTTTAGCTCCAAGCTTTGCTATTGCATCAGCTTGGTTAGCACCTTTACCACCTGGTATCTGCTTAAAGCTTTTACCTATTATTGTCTCACCGATTACAGGCATCCTACCTGTATAAGTGACCAAATCCATGTTAAGACTTCCTACTACTGTAATCATGAAATCTCCCCTTCGCAATAATATGTCTATAATCAATAGTTTAAACGTTTAACTAATAAGCAAAAAAAATTATGTTGAGCTTCTTATTATAAGCTCAGTATCTAAAATAATTTTTTTTTGTTCAATTTCTTTCTCCGACTTTTCTAATACTTCTATAAGCAGCTCCACTGCTTTATAACCCATTTCGTAATTTGGCTGCTTCACAGTTGTAAGTCCAGGCTCAACAACACTCGCCATATATATATCATCAAAACCTACAATAGCAATATCCGTAGGTATTTTATATCCCTTGTTCTTCAACGCTTTTATTACACTTATTGCAATCAGGTCATTGCCGCAGAAAACCGCATCAAAGCTAATACCTTCATCCAGCAGCTGTTTTATTGCTGCCAAACCCCACTCAGTTTTGTACTGTCCTGCTCTAACATAGCTGGTATCGTATTTAAGTCCGCTTTCTTCCAAGGCTTTTCTATAACCTGCAAGTCTATCCTTGGCTGTATTTGAAGTAAGTGCTCCCGTAATAAATGCAATCTTTTTGTATCCTTTATCGATGAGATGCTTCACACCTTTGTAAGCTCCCTCCAAATTATCAACCAATACCTTACCCTTTACGTTGCTGCTTTCTAAATCCCTATCTATCAATATTACCGGTATAGTACCTCTATCAATGGGTGATAATTGTCCTGTTCGCTTAGCAGAATGTGTAAATACAATCCCATCAACCATTTTTTCTGCCAGCATATTGATATACTTTTCTTCTTTTTCAAGATCATCATCTGTATTGCAATATATAATACTATATCCCGCTTCGCTGGCTTTATCTTCTGCTCCTCGTGCCAACTCAGGGAAAAAAGGATTTGCTATATCTGGTATAACCAAGCCAATCGTTTTAGTTTTTCTGGTAACAAGGCTTCTTGCCATTGTATTTGGTATATAATTGTTTTCTTTTACTATTCTTAAGACCTTTTCGCGAGTTACCGCACTGATGTTGTTATCCTTGTTGTTAAGTATCATTGAAACTGTTGCTGTAGATACTTCTGCTAATCGAGCAATATCCTTTATAGTTAGTTTCATAATATCATCCCTTAGTAAAAATTAATTGAGTTAAACGTTTTAATTAAACGTTTAACTCAATATTACCATAATTTAAAGAATATTTCAAGTACTCTAAATTAATAATTAATCATCTCAAATGTCTGCTGCTGTGGTACAGCCTTCGCCTCATATTCAAAATATTTCACCAGACCGCTGAATATGCTCCAGGCTATGCGTTCCTGATAGTGATCCTGGCTCAAAAGCTGTTCTTCCTCCGGATTTGACAGGAAACCGCATTCTACCAGTGCGCCTGTTATATTATTGCCTTTGAAAATATAAATATCGCTTTTAGGTTTGATTTTTCTGTTATTGCCTCTGTCTATCACCGTAAGG
>JARBUB010000139.1 GCA_029239905.1 Clostridia bacterium | reverse complement strand
CATCTGCTCATTGATATTGTATTGATCCTTGTTATAGGATACAACTTGCTTCATCTTGCAGGGTTCTCTTAGAATTTGTATGTCTGAAAGTCCTCTTATATCAGATGCCAGTTCAAGATCAAACAACTCTTCAACTCTGCATCCTAAATCCATTATTACTCTCATACTGAGTTTTCTTGAATTGATTATCGAACATTCAACGTGCTGTACTACTGCATTTACAAATTCTTTCATTTTAGCTCTAGCGCCTGGTATTTCAATAGTTTGAGACAAGTTTGAGGATATATCCATACTGTGCATTGGTTTGCCTTCCATGTCTGCTTCATACAGTATGTTTATCAGCACCTGGCCATTAATAAGCACTTTATCCGACAATACTTCACAATCTTTTATTAATACTGTGGCTGTCGGGGCAAGTATCTTGTAAACGTCAGGGTTTGTATACATTTTCGCCAACTATTTTGCAAACCTTTAAAGGGTTCTTTATTAGTTCAACTGGCATGAGATTCCCCCTCCTAAATATAGTTTGTTTCTATAATGTATATGAGACGAGACACGTTTTATGCCAATATTTTTATCGCCTTTATACATCATGTTGCGCTATCATTGTGATTTTGCGCTAATGTAGAAATATTACCTAGTGCAGCATATATATTCTTTACTTAAGGAACGGATTTTCTAACAGCTTCAGCATCATCAAAACTTGCTTTGAGGGCTGCAGCTTTGGAGCAAGGCAAATCAAGTTTATTTAGAAGCATGCCGCTGGAGTGGTTAAAGCCCTAATCCAGGAAGTTATTCCTTAATTAAAGTGTTGGATGATTTATTAATATAAAAGTCATTGTAATTCCTGCGTCACCTTAGTTCTGCACGAATCTTTCCTTACTAATAGGATAGTACTTATCAGTCTAAATATATGAGGGTATTGCGCATTTTTTTCCACTTTTTTTAATATATATTATCAAATAACAGTAAGGAGGTTCATACTATGAAAAAGAAGATGCCCTTAGCAAACAAAGTATTTATCGCCCTTATAACCGGTATCGTATTTGGACTTATAGCCCATGGAATTTTTTCAGCTCAATTTAACGATTTGCTTGTAAAGTGGATACTGAATCCTGTAGGAAATGTATTCTTGCGCGGTATTAAAATGATTGTAGTTCCTTTGGTCCTCTGCAGCTTGATATGTGGAGCAGCAAGTATAGGCGATATCAAAAAGCTCAGTAGAGTGGGAGGCAAGATACTTAGTTATTATGTAGTGACTACCGCTCTTGCCGTAACGATTGCATTAATCTTTGCTAATCTTTTCAATCCAGGTGCCGGACTTAACATTCCACTGCCTACTGAATACAAAGCCGCTGAGATTCCCTTTATAATGGACGTATTTACAAATATGATTCCAACGAACCCTATTGAGTCCTTAGTCAAGGGTGATATGCTTCAAATCATTATTTTTGCAATTTTATTTGGCATATCAATTACTTTAATAGGTGAACCTGCAAAGCCCCTGCTTAATGTTATCAGTCAAGCAAATGAAATCATGATAAAGATAATAGGAATTGTAATGCTTGTAGCCCCATTCGGTGTATTTGCACTAATTTCAAAGGTCTTGATTACACAGGGTCTGGACGTACTGCTGCCCCTTTTAAAATATACATTCACAATACTTCTGGTGCTTCTCATTCAAGTACTTCTAGTATATGGCTCTGCCCTGAAGATATTAGGAAAAGTAAATCCAATAAAGTTCTACAAAAAATTCTGGACTGTCATGGTTGTAGCATTTAGTACTTCCAGCAGTAATGCGACAATTCCGGTTAATTTGGATACCTGTCAAAAAAAGCTTGGTGTTCCTGAATCTATATCCAGCTTTACCATTCCATTGGGTGCAACTGTAAATATGGATGGAACAGCCATCATGCAGGGAGTTGCTGCAATATTTATAGCCCAAGTATTTGGCGTAGATCTTAATCTTACACAGCAGCTGCTGATTATTTTGACTGCCACCCTTGCTTCCATAGGAACTGCAGGTGTCCCTGGTGCAGGTATCGTAATGCTGGCAATGGTGCTGCAGCAAATTGGCATCCCTTTGGAGGGTATAGCCATTGTACTTTCAGTGGATAGAATAATAGATATGTGCCGAACTGTTGTAAATATTACAGGGGATGCTGTAGGAACTGTAATTGTATCAAATAGTGAAAAAGAATTGGATGTTGAATTGTATAATTCATAATAAACAAAAGAAAACCTCCCTTTTTGGTGCCAGGCACTAAAAAGGGAGGTTTTCATATTAATACAGTTTATTCTTCGTTCATTAATCCCGTTATTTCAAACAATTTAAATAGTAAGCTTACTACAATCGACAGCATAGTAGCTAGTGTCATCCCAGTCAGCTGTACTGTACCTATCTGGAAATGAGCACCGCTTAAGCCAATGATTAATACTACAGAAGTTAGTACTAAATTCTTAGGCTTGCTATAATCTACCTTTGATTCAACCAACATTCTAAGTCCAGATGCTGCTATGATACCAAACAGTAACAATGATACTCCACCCATTACCGGTTGCGGTATTGTCTGAATGCCTGCAGATAGTTTGCCGAAGAAGGATATAACGATAGATATTGCTGCCGCTCCGCCAATTACCCAAACGCTGTAAACCTTTGTTATGGCCATTACCCCAATGTTTTCGCCATAAGTAGTTGTTGGAACTGAGCCTAAAAGTCCAGATAATGTAGTAGATAATCCATCACCCATTAAAGAACGATGTAGTCCAGGATCCTTAGCGAGGTCCTTTCCAACGATATTGCTGGTTACAATCAAGTGGCTTATATGCTCTGCTATAACCACCAAGGTTGCAGGCAGTATTGTTATAATTGCAGTTACATTAAACACTGGCTTGTAGAAAGTTGGTATTTCGAAAAATCCAGCTTTCCCTAATGCATCGAAGTTTACAAGTCCTACAGAAAGTGAAAGCAAATAGCCTCCAACAATACCTATTAATATTGGAATAATTCCAAGGAAGCCTCTAAATATTACTGAGCCTATAACAACGATTGCCAAAGTTACTATAGAGACTAGAAGAACCTTTGGATTCATATATAGGTCTGGGTTGTTTGTATCCAATACCAGCCCTGCCATCTTTGCAGCTACCGGCGCTAGCTCTAGACCTATAATTGCAACAATAGCACCCATTGCGGCAGGTGGGAAAACAACATCAATCCACTTTATCCCTGCATATTTTACAATAAGTGCTACTAACATAAATACTATACCCGAAGCAACAAATCCTCCAAGTGCAGCGCTATAACCCTGAGATGCTAAAATTACAAAAGTTGGTGATAGGAAAGCAAAACTGGAACCAAGAAATGATGGTATCCTGCCCTTTGTAATAATAATGAAAAGCAATGTACCAATACCATTTAATAGAAGTACCGTTGAGGGTTCAATTCCAAAAAGCATTGGTACCAATACGGATGCTCCAAACATTGCAAATAGATGTTGGAAGCTAAGTGGTATACTTTGTAGTAAAGGTGGTCTTTCTTCGACCTGAATGACTCTCTTGTTCATTTTAATTCTCCCTTTATTCTTTATTTATTTTTTTTATCTTTGCTAGTTTACCATTAATTTTGTATCTTGTCTCTATATTTTTGAAATTTATTTTGAAAATATTATTCTGTGCGGTTTGAGGCAGGACACATGGACCCTCACCTACACGAAGATCATTTTCCATGGCTCCACTACATGAAAAAGCCATCGATTTCACTCGATGGCTTTTTTGATTATAATGTTATAACAGTTCCTGCATTGCCCTCTACAGCGTCTACTGCCTTGTAAAGGGATGTGATGATTGCCTTTTTGCCTGGATTTGCTTTTGCAAACTTAACTGCTGCTTGCATTTTCGGAAGCATGCTGCCTGGTGCGAAATGCCCCTCTTCAATGTATTTCTCTGCTTCAGCAACTGTAATATTGCCCAAATCCTTTTGTTCCGGCTTTTTGAAGTGAAGTGATACCTTATCAACTTCGGTAAGTATCATAAGTATATCTGCATCAATATCCTCTGATAGCTTTTCTGCTGCAAAATCCTTGTCTATAACTGCAGCTATACCTTCTAAAGTACCATCTTCTTTTTCTATAACAGGGATGCCGCCGCCTCCAACTGTAATTACTATAGTTGTATCAAAAAGCTCTTTCACTGCCGAAAGCTCAACTATTCTCTTTGGAATTGGTGATGCAACGACTCTTCTCCAGCCTCTACCTGCATCTTCTTTTACAGTGAAGCCTTTTTCTGTTTCCAGCTTCTTTGCCACTTCTTCAGTGTAGAAAGGGCCGATCGGCTTTGTGGGCTTTTGGAAAGCAGGATCATTCTTGTCTACTACAACTTGGGTTACCAATGCAACAACCGGTGTGTTTTTGCCCCTCTTTTGAAGTGCAAATCTCAAAGCTTGCTGTATATGATAGCCTATATAGCCTTGGCTCATAGCGCCGCAAACGTCAAAAGGCATTGCTGGAGTTACTTCCGCGGCCGCTTCAGAAGCTAGAACTATTCTTCCTACCTGCGGACCATTTCCATGTACTACAGCTAGCTCATATCCTCGAACGCTTAGCTCTGCCAAATATTCAACTGTTTTCTTTACTACCTCTAGCTGCGATTCCGCAGTAGGTGGTAGACTTTTTTCTTCTAGAGCGTTACCGCCTAGAGCTATAACTATCTTTGTGGCACTATTCATCGAATTATCCCCTTTCAGAATTAAAGAGTAGCAACCATGATTGCTTTTATTGTGTGCATTCTGTTTTCTGCTTCATCAAAGGCTACGCAGTGTCTGCTTCTGAATACTTCGTCAGTCACTTCACGTATATCAAAGCCCTTATCCATCCATTCCTTAGCCATCTTTGTTTCAAAGTCATGGAATGCTGGTAAGCAGTGCATGAATATTACATCGGGATTGCCTGTCTTTTGTAGAAGCTCCATTGTAACCTTGTATGGTGTAAGAAGCTTAACTCTTGCTGGTATTTGATCTTCTTCACCCATAGAAGCCCATACATCTGAGTATATAACATCAGCATTTTTAACTGATGCTGCGTCTGAAGAGAACTCGATAATAGCGCCAGTTTCCTTAGCTACTACCTGTACTCTATCCATTACCTCTTTGCTTGGAGCAAGTTCTTGTGGTCCAAAAGCTACAAAATGCATACCCATTTTTGCACAACCATACATCCATGCATATGCCATGTTGTTTCTAGTATCACCTGCAAATACTACCTTAACCTTATTAAGCGGCTTTGCAACGTGTTCTTCTATCGTAAGCATATCAGCAAGTATTTGTGTTGGGTGATCAACATCTGTAAGACCATTCCATACAGGTACGCCTGAATACTTTGCCAAATCCTCAACTACTGATTGCTTGTAGCCTCTGTACTCAATACCGTCATAATATCTGCCAAGAACCTGTGCTGTATCCTCTAGGGATTCTTTCTTGCCCATTTGTGAGCTGTTTTGATCAAGATAAGTTACGTGCGCTCCTTCTTCAAGTGCTCCTACTTCAAATGCACATCTTGTTCTTGTTGATGTCTTTTCGAACAATAATACGATGTTCTTGCCCTTTAATATGTAATTTGATATTCCTGCTCTCTTCTTTGCCTTTAGATCATGTGAAAGATCAAGCATATATCTGATTTCTGATGGTGTAAAATCCATCAATGTTAAAAAACTTCTTCCCTTTAAATTTACTGCCATTTAAATATCTCTCCTTTAATTTTTATTATTTTATATTTCAGTGTAGGGTTTGGTTGCCACTCAACTCTATCGGAGAACCTTCAGCTCAACCCAACTGGCTGACATGAAAGCCTTACCCTACATACTTACTCATGATTTGTGTTTTTTATAAGTCTTCCCTTACCAAAGGCATACTCATACATCTTGGGCCGCCTCTTCCTCTTACTAATTCCGAGCCGTCTATTTCCAAAACCTCCATACCATGGCTTCTTAAAACTTCATTGGAGACTTCGTTTCTTCCATAGGTTACTACAACGCCTGGAGCAATTGCCAAAGTGTTTGTACTATCATTCCATTGCTCTCTCGCTGCTGTAATCGGGTCTCCCCCGCCGCTTTGTATTAGGTCGACCGCTGGCAGCTTGAGGCTTCTTTTTAGCGTTTCCACTAAACTATCTTCTGCATTAACCTTTAAACCGCCATTGTTTGGTTTTAGACTATATACTCTTACCCTATCTTGTATTCCAGGGTAAATTGTGAATTTATCATGGTCAATCATTGTAAATACCGTATCAAGGTGCATAAAAGCTCTTAACGGAGGTATTTGTACTGCTAACACTTCTTTTATTCCTGTGTCCGCAGCAAACAGCTTTTTGGCAATATGTTCGATGCCGTTGGCAGAGGTTCTTTGACTGCAGCCAATGGCTACAGTTTCCTTGCTAAGCATCAGTATATCTCCACCTTCAATACTATATGGAACTTTATGATCATACCAAATCTGTGAGTCATCCTTCTTAAAAAGGGGATTATACTCGTAAATATACTTTATTATCATAGGCTCTCTTCTTCGGGCGTCAGTATGCATTGAATTAATGCTTATACCTTGAGCCAAAACTGCAGCCGGATCTCTCATAAAATAGAGATTAGGAATAGGATTAATATAAAGAGGGTAATCACCATATACATGGTCCATAAGACTTAAAGCTCTGTTCATCTCAGGAAGTTCTTTTTTACTCAGACCAGAAATAGCTATTTCTGATACTTTTTCTGCCGACATACTCATTATATGCTCGAATAAAACCTGATTAAGTTCCTGCGAGTTTCCTAAACAGTCCGCAAGCAGCTCATTCACAAACTTTGATTTTACTTCCACATTTTGAAGTACTTCTGTCAGTAGCTTATCAACATAATAAACCTGAGTTCCTCTTTGGCTCAGAACATCCGCAAACTCATCATGCTCTATCCTCATTTTCTTTAGCCAAGGAATGTCATCAAACAGAAGCTGACTTAGATAATCCGGTGTAAGCTTTTCTAATTCACTGCCAGGTTTATGCAACAAAACAGCTTTTAGCTTGCCAATTTCGGATGTAACATTTAAAAAAGATTCTCTTCTATCCGCACACATATATTTCAAGGCCCCTTTCCTATCTTTGCTAATTAATTCTAGTATAGCCTTTCTGAAAATATAGTACAAGTGGCGCAAGCCAATGCTTTGATGCAATCTTGAATAACTTGTATATTAATTCAATTATACCCAGTTTTTAGGTTTTCATTAAGCTAATCTTTATTATTCATCAAATATTCATAAAACTCACTAATTTATAAAATCCACTGAAATAGTTTTATGCAGTCGATGCATAAAATCTTACTATTAAGCATAAAAAATTTTTATTTTAACAATCTTTTTTTCAAATATTTAGTCTTTTTTGTAGAAAAATGTGATACGTTTTTTTGGCTATAACAATAAAAAAAGCTCTCATTGCAATGAAAGCCCCTGTCTTAATATACTTTACTTTGCTTGGGATGAAAGCTACCGCTATCGTTTGTGATCACATTTATTTCATAAAAAAAAACAACTCTGCAAAAAAGGGCGTAAAAAAAAGCCTTATGGGCTCTCTTTTATGTATTGGTATTATTTAAATTTACATACATCCTATTTTTATATTATCTTTACATGCGAATAATTCTATTGACTTTGTTAGTATGTCAGAGTAACTGTACGAAACCGTTCTACATATGTCCTCAGGAACATCGGCGTCTATTCTAATCACGAATATACTAGGATATGTCTTCTCAATAATACCTTCTTTTATGCTGATTTTCTTTCTGCCTTTATTAGCTTTTAGCACAACTCTTTCCCCTACATAG
>JARBUB010000004.1 GCA_029239905.1 Clostridia bacterium | reverse complement strand
TCATCATTTTTATTATTGTAATATATCCATCCATCCTTAAAATTGATAGTTCCGGTCCTATCATCATTTATCTTCATCTTACTGCTTCCATCCAGCTTCATTTTGTAAAGCTTAAAGCCATCACTGCCATTGACATAATAAATCCAGTCCTCAATTATATAAACCCAATAGGAAGCATCTTTATTTACTATTTTTAAATGCTTGCCTTCAAGATCGCTTTTGTAGAGCCATGAGTTTTGTGATGCAAGCACAAAGTAAATTGAATCCTTGGTTATATTGATATATTGCATCCTAGTTTTATTGTGATTCATTTCAAGTAGGCTTTCCTTATTATGATCTAAGGTTCTGATTTTCCTCATTTGATAATCAGTTCCGCCGATGTCAGTTCCTATGCTTGTATAGTATATCCAATCTCCTTTAGCTATAATAGAATCAGTCGTGTCTTCTATTACAGGCGTCCGCCCTGTACCATCAGTTTTTATTTTATATAGATTGCCGTAATAATACTCATTAGAGTAATAAATCCAGTCGCCAATTACATTAATATGATATGGGGCATCATCGATAATTTTGGTTTTCCCCATACCATCCTTCTTAATTTTGTAAAGCCAATTATTATCACTATGATTCCGGTAGTAAATCCACTCTCCCTTTTCTGCTACAATACCACCATAGCTTAAATTTGCTGGAGTATTCCCTGTTTCTGCATTTTCTAAGAAAGCAGTTTCCTGGTAGGTTGCTTTGTCAAATACTATGGCTCCTAACCATATTAATATAATGCTACCAATAATCCCAATCATCCATCTTAACACCTTTTTTCTGTTCATTGCAGCACCCTCCCAAGTAGAATTTATATATCACAATATTGTTTCAGATTCCTATTTCTAGATATTCGTAATTTTGATATATTGCATTTTATATATGTACAACATAATTTATAACCAAATACTTCAAATAAAAAAAGAACCCTGTTGGATTCTCTAAAACTTAAGGTTTTCTATACTGCGGGGCGTCATAGAGCATCATTTCATGATGAATCAAGAGGATGCCTAAACCCGCCCCTTACGGCTCATTATGATAACCAGTGCGCTGGTCGTGAAAGTGATATCGGCAGCCTTGTCTCCGAATCACCCTTCGCTGCATTAATCTGAGCCTGAGTAACAAATATACTATTGGTGAGGTTGGTACAACAGATGTTTGCATCCCTAAGATCTGCCCCGATTAGATCAGCCCCACTTAAATCAACACCTCTGAGATCAGCTGCAATAAGGAAAGCCCCTCTCAAATCTTCGCCGCGTAAGTCAGTTCTTCTAAGGTCAGCACCTATAAGGTCTAATCCCCGGCCAAAAACCTTTTTACGCTTTGCTAGAGACGAATGTCCCTTACGAGCTTTGCCACGCACCAATTCACTCGTCTGCTGAATTAGTGCATTTACAGCAAGCCTATGGGCTTCCAAGTCCAGTTTCAGGAGTGCTTCTGGATTAAGGAGGGTGAGCCTTTCTGTCTCATTTTGCATCTTTTTAATTTCACCTTGCGTGCGACCTGCGGGCTGCAATGCAAATGCTTCAGCCAGATACCAAAGCATCTCATGAATTTGTCTCATAACGAGGAAAACCTCATACATTTGTTTTGCAGATTCTGGAGTTTGTCTCCAATCACGTCCCCTATAGGTACCCATTGCAACTTTTTGCCCTGCACCAAAGCAGTCATAAGAGGTACAGCCTTTAAGCCCTAACTCCTTGAGGCTTTTATGAACGCCGCAGCGAAAATCTGATTGCAGGTTGATACAGGGTTTACCGGCATCTTTGTCTATAGGAAAGCCTTCGGAAGCTGAAAAGTACAATGCAACACAGCAAAAGCCGAAGCATTTTTCACAGTCTATTTGCAAGTTATTGCGACTCACAACTTGAGAAGATGCTTCCGTAGTTTTAATATTATTGCTATTCAAATTTATCCACCTCATTTTCATAAAACTAAAAGTTCTAAAATCAAATTTTATCATAGGTGCAGCCAATATTCCATTCATAATACTAATTTTGCAAGCTTATGCTTTTAAATGACAGTATCATATTTGTCTTGATTTAAAAGTTGAATAAAAAACTGCACTTAATATAACGATTCCCCCAAGCACTTCTCTTAGACTTGGAATTTCACTTAATAAGAAAGCTGCAAAAACGATGCCGTATACGGGCTCAAGACTGGAAATAATCCCAGCTGTTTGTGCTTTAATATCCTTTAAACTATTAATGAATAGCAAATGAGAAATTCCAGTAAAAACGACTCCCAATAAAGCAAGCAGCAATATATCATTTGTTTGAATAATAGGCTTTTGCAAGAAGTAAAAAGGAATTAGTATGATCGCAGCTATAAACTGCTCGTAAAAAGCAATGACAGAGCTTGGATATTCTTTTACATATTTTTTATTAAGTACTGAAAGAATCCCATATGTGAAGCCTGACACCAATCCCCATATAACACCCTGCGTTACGCTATTTCCAAATTCGAAGCTCGGAATGACAAGTACAATACCCAAGAAGGTTATGATTGCAACTACAATATTAGATAACTTAATATTCTCTTTGAAAAAATATGGTTCAAGAAATGTGACGAAAACTGGGAACGTGGAGAAGGAAAGTAATCCAATCGCCACTGTAGATACCTGAATAGATTGAAAGAAGGTAGTCCAATGAATTGCTAATATTACACCCATTATAATGAAATATAAATAATGCTTCTTCTCCTTAAGTTTTATATCTTGCTTGATATACAAAAGCAGGAGTAATAGAAACAAACTAGAAAAACAGACTCTACCTAAGACAATAATAATGGATGGCAAGGAAAGTAGTTTCCCAAACAAACCTGAAACACCAAAAAGAAAAACCGCTAAATGAATTTCCAGTAAGCTTTTATTCGAATTATTCATGTAATCCACCCCCTCACAGTCTGCAAAAAAAGGATGACACAGAACTGCGTTTCCTATTTAAACGCAACCTTGGTCATCTACTTATTTATACTAATTGCCTTGTCTAAAATTATATCTGCCAGATCACTCTTTTTCATAAGAGGTATGTCTTCTACATTGCCGCTTTTATCTATAATTTTAACCACATTTGTGTCAGCTGCAAATCCTGCACCCTCTGTCTTAAGATTATTTGCAACGATAAAGTCCAAATTCTTCTTCGCAACCTTTGTTTTCGCATTTTCTATCAGATTCTGTGTTTCCATAGCAAAGCCGATAAGAACTTTACTGCCTTTGATTTTACCCAGTTCCTGCAATATATCAGGATTTTTCTTTAGCTTGATTACAAACTCTTCTTCTGACTTTTTAATTTTCTCACTGCTCACTTCTGCAATTCTATAATCAGCAACAGCAGCACTTTTTATAATGATATCTGCTTTTTCCATAAGCTTCATTACTGCGTCATACATATCTAATGCAGACTCAACATCATGTCGCTCAACTCCATAAGGTGTAGGCAAATTAGATGGACCTGATACCAAATGCACCTTTGCACCTCTTGACACTGCTTTTTCTGCAATTGCAAAGCCCATTTTACCCGTTGAGTGGTTTGTAATAAACCTAACCGGATCTAGCGCTTCTATGGTAGGACCTGCAGTTACTAATACAGTCTTACCCTCTAAATCTTGAGGCTTTAAAAGCAATTCTTTTATTTTCGTCTCGATCAACTCGGGTTCTGCCATTTTACCCTTACCTATATCACCACAAGCCAAACGTCCCTCTGAAGGCTCTATAAAATAATAGCCAAGCTGCTTCAAAGTCTCTATATTCCTTTGTACAACCACATTCTCGTACATATTGGTGTTCATTGCTGGAGCGATAAGTTTAATAGCCTTTGAAGCCATTACAGTTGTAGTTAGCATATCATCGGCTATCCCATTTGCAAGCTTGCCAATTACATTTGCCGTAGCAGGTGCAATAACAATTATATCTGCCTTTTTTGCCAAAGAGATGTGTTCAATTTCCCAGTGCTTTGGTTTGTCAAACATATCTGTTATTACTTGATTTAATGACAATGATTGAAAAGTCAGTTGCGTCACAAATTCGGCAGCTGACTTTGTCATAATCACATCTATATTAGCATCTTGCTTCTTCAATCTGCTTGTTAGCTCACAAGCCTTGTAAGCAGCTATTCCACCACAAACTCCTAAAACAATATTTTTATTGTGTAACATTGCTTTCACCAGTTTGTTCACCTATTTGCTCTTCAACTTGCTCATGAACTATATCCGAATTCTTAACGTAAGTTATCTTTCCTTCTGCAATTTCATTTATTGCAATTGTAACAGGCTTGTTTGATACTGTCTTTGTAAGCTTTGGCTGACCATCAACAATTTGTCTCGCTCTTTTTGACACCGCAACAACAAGTGTGTATTTGCTCTCAACCTTTTCTAATAATTCCTTAAGCGTAGGATAAATCATATTATTCCTCCTTGTAACTATTGTAGTCTATTTTAAATCTTTTAAGCTTGCACTTTTCTGCTGTAATAATGCTTTTTACCTTTTCAGCAGCTAAATTAACATCATCATTTACTACTATATAATCATAATTTCTAGATAAACGCACTTCATTATATGCCTCGTGAAGCCTTTTGATAATATCAGCCTGAGTTTCTGTACCTCTGGATGTTATCCTATTTTTTAGTTCTTCAAAGGATGGCGGCATAATAAATACAAATACACCTTCAGGGTTGTTCTTCTTTACCTGCATGGCTCCTTGTATATCGATTTCAAGTATTACATCCTTGCCATTATTTAATTTTTCTTGTACATGACTTCTCGGCGTACCATAGAAGTTATCATATACTTGAGCATACTCAATAAACTCGTTGCGGCTTATCATTTGCTCAAATTCTTCTTTTTCTTTAAAGAAATAACTTATTCCTTCTACCTCTCCGGTTCTAGGCTTTCTTGTAGTTGCTGAAACAGAAACTTCAAGTTCTGGCAGCTGCATGGACATAAGTCCTTTGCAAACTGTACCTTTACCTGCGCCGGAAGGACCGGAAATTATTATTAGCAGCCCCTTACTCATTTACCCCTCCAGGATTCTAATCTTCTATAATCTCTTCTGTTTCCTTGTTTTCTTCTTTGTCAATTAATCTGTGAGCTACAGTTTCTGGTTGAACAGCTGATAAAATGATATGATCACTATCTGTTATGATTACAGCTCTTGTTCTTCTACCATAGGTAGCATCTATAAGCATACCTCTGTCTCTTGCTTCTTGGATAATTCTCTTTATTGGTGCTGATTCAGGACTTACTATTGCTACCAACCTATTCGCCGAAACAATATTACCAAAGCCTATGTTTATTAATTTTATGCTCATCCTTTGACCTCCTATGTTTATTCTATATTTTGTACTTGCTCTCTTATTTTCTCAATTTCTGTTTTCATTGCTATTACACTGTTTACCACGCCTAGGTCCGAGGATTTCGAACCAATGGTATTTACTTCTCTATTCATTTCTTGAACAATAAAATCTAATTTTTTACCTATTGTTCCACTTACATTCAAAGTCTTTTTAAATTCTTCAATATGGCTCTTAAGTCGCACGATTTCTTCGTCTATACTTGACTTATCAGCATAAATTGCGACTTCAGTCAAAAGCCTATTCTCGTCCAATTGTACGTCCTTGGTCATTTCTTTTATTTTATCATAAAGCTTATTTTTGTATACATCTACCAAGTCTGCAGATTTTGCTTTGATCTCATCTACTGTCGACTTAATGATATCCAGCTTTTCAATCATGTCTTTACAGAGTCTTTCGCCCTCACGGCTTCTCATTTCTACAAGTGAGCCTACTGCTTGTTCTATGGCAGAAGACAATATGCTCCATAGGAAATCAAGATCCTTTTCCTCTGTATCTAGTTTAAGTATATCCGGAAATCTAGTGAGCAGTGATAGGCTTATGTCGTCCCTTATATCGAACTGCTGCTTAAGAATTTTTAAGGAATCTACGTAAGCAGAAGCGAGATTTGTGTCTAGCTTAACTGTTGTATCTTGTCCAAATGAATCGTAGTTAATGTAGACATCGATTTTACCTCTGTTTAGTTTGGAACCTATGTATTCTCTAACTTTTTCCTCTAAGGGTGAAACCATCCTTGGCATACGTACAGATATATCGCTGTAACGGTGGTTTACGGTTTTGATATCTACCGAAAAAGTAATATTGTCCTGACTTGCTTCGCCTCTACCGAAACCGGTCATGCTTTTTATCATTTATACCATCCTTCCAGTGCATGGACTTCATTATATTTTATAATCATAAATTATAAACTTCCAATATTTCAGTTATATCTATATTATTGTAAGTAATTTTACCAATAAAAACAAGAGCATCTGTATATTAATTTTAGTAATCCGTATAAATTCCTTCAAAAACCTTTGTTGCAGGTCCTTCCATAAAAATATCTCCTCTATCCTTCCAATGTATCACTAAATCTCCGCCTCTCAGCTGTACTTTCACCGTTTGGTCAGTTAGGTTATTTACAATAGCTGCTGCAACACTGGCACATGCCCCAGTACCGCAGGCATATGTATATCCGGCACCTCTTTCCCAGGTTCTTAGTATAACATTCTCTCTGTTAAGTACCTTTACAAAATTCACATTGGTCTTATACGGAAAGTACTCAGAATTCTCAATAAGCTTTCCTAGGCGCATCACCGCTTCATCCTCGAGGCTGTCTACAAAAACTACAGTATGTGGTACACCCATCAGCATGCTGGTAATATTGAACTTGCTGCCTTCAATATCTATTTCACAGTTTATTGCTTCTGATTTATTAATTATCACAGGCACCTTTTCAGCGGAAAATTCAGGCCCCCCCATGTTAACTACTACAGCACTTGCACCTTCCTCGTCTGATTTAATTTCTACATTCATTATACCGGCATCTGTTTCAACCACGATGATGCTTTTCTTAACAATGCCTTCATCGTATACAAACTTTGCAAAGCAGCGTAGTCCATTGCCGCACATCTCAGGTCTGCTGCCATCCGAGTTATATATTATCATCCTTATATCCGCCACAGAGCTTTGTTCTACTAAAATCACTCCATCGGCACCAATGCCAAAATGTCTATGACATAGCTTCTCAGCATTCTTAGCATCCATCAGCATATTGCTTTCCATATTTGAAATTATTATAAAATCATTGCCCAACCCGTGGTATTTGCAAAATTTCATACGAACACTCCTTGATATAGTTAATTATGTATATTGGCTTAGTGCTTTACTTTAACAAGCATATAAATAATCCTACTTTGTTTTACATTATAACACAATTTATCTTGTTTAAACACATTTATGGATGTATCTAGCTTAGGGATCCAACTATTCCTATATATTACGTTTATAGAGTATTTACAATTTGGATAAAATTAAGCATTCTAAAGAAAAATAATGCTGAAAATGCTATACTATATATAATCTGTTTTAAATTGGTTCTACTTTAGTCATCCTGAAGGAGGAAGACTGAAGAATTTTATTAATAATGAAAGAACACTGCATACCTAATTTTACGTATATGTTTTTCAAGGTTACTACGGCCTAAAAAACAAACGTAAACTAAGCTCTGCAGAGAAAAAAATGAAAAAACACTGCATAACTAATTTTACGTACATGTTTTTCAACGGCACTTCGGCCTAAAAAACAAACGTAAACTAAGCTCTGCAGAGTTTGTAGGAGAGTGTTAATATGCCCTTTGATGGTTCTGTTATAAATAGTATCATATTTGAGTTAAATCAAAAGCTGCAAAATGGTAGAATTGATAAAATACATCAGCCGGAGAAAGATGAGTTAATCATAGCTGTACGAGGCTTCAAAGAAAACTACAAGCTGCTGATCAGCGCCAGCTCTACATATCCTAGGCTTCATCTGACAAACGAAAGCAAGTCAAACCCTCAGTCACCCCCTACTTTTTGTATGCTTCTCCGCAAGCATCTGACAGGCGGTAGGATAGTATCAATTCATCAGCCTGAATTTGAAAGAATCATAGAGATTACAATAGAATCTCAGGATGAAATGGGTTATAGCACCACAAAGATGCTTACTGTAGAGATAATGGGAAGACACAGCAATATTATTTTTCTAGACAAGGAATCTGGCAAAATAATAGATAGTATAAAGCGTATCAGCTTCGATGTCAGCAGTGTGCGAGAGGTCTTGCCCGGCAGGCAATATGTTTATCCACCCTCAACCGGTGAAGGCGCTCTACCTAAACTGAACCCTCTCACAGCTTCCTTCGAGAGTCTGATCAAAAGCATTGAATATGAAACGGATAGCTTAAAGGCGGATAAATTTTTGATGAAGGCTTTTAACGGCATAAGCCCTGTGGCTGCCAAGGAAATATGTACCTATGGCAATATAGAACTTGATTCTGACATTACAAGAATAAGCGACTCTCTTCGATTATCCCTATATAAGGGCATCGAATTGTTTGTATCGAAGCTTAAGCAAAATAAATATGCACCTAACATCATCTTAGAGCAGGGTAAACCAAAGGACTTTTATTGTATCGAGCTTAGTATGTATGAGCATTTACAAAAGGAATATCTAGACAGCATAAGCGAAACAGTTGAGAGGTTTTATTTTGTAAAGGACAATAAGGACAGAATAAAACAGAAGTATGGTGATATCCAAAAAATCATATCCAATCGCCTGGACCGATGCTATAAAAAATTGGCGATATTAAATGATGAGCTGGAAAAAGCACATGATGCCGAGAAGTATAAGCTTTATGGAGATTTGATCATGTCTAATCTTTATCAGATTACGAAGGATCAAAGTAAGATAAAGCTTCTTAACTATTTTAGTGAAGACCAATCCGTTATCGAAATAAACATGGACACACAGCTTACCCCCGTTGCCAATGCGCAAAGGTATTTTAAAAAGTACAATAAATCAAAATCAGCTATAACATCTATCCAGCATCAACTGGATGAAAACAAGCAGGAGCTTGAATATTTGGAAACGCAAGCAGACAATTTGGAAAAATGCACTGAGGAATTGGAGATCAATGAGATACGACAGGAGTTGGCTGAACAAGGTTATACGAAGAAAAAGAAACTGGTAAAAGGTAAGGCAAAGTCCGTTGCCGCCTCTAAGCCTATGCAGTTTGTATCCTCCACTGGTATAGAAATATATGTAGGCAAAAACAATGTGCAAAACGATTATCTGACCATAAAATTTGCAGGTCCTAAAGATATCTGGCTGCATACCAAGGAAATCCCTGGCTCCCATGTCATCATTAGAACTGGCGGTGAGCAGTTAGATGATGCTACCCTTGTGGAAGCGGCTAATCTAGCAGCCTTCTACAGTAAAGCAAAGAACTCTACCAAGGTGCCTGTAGACTATACTGCCCGCAAAAACGTACGTAAACCAAATGGTGCTAAGCCAGGTATGGTTATCTATGATACGAATAGAACAATATATATCGATCCTAATGAAGAAGATATAAATAAGCTTACAAAGATTAATTAACTATAAAACAATAGAAGTCCGTTGAGCTGCATTCGCATTTCAACGGACTTCTTGATTCATCCCAATAAATCATATCAAATTAAATAAACATTTTTCTATATTTTATTGCTGAGTAAAGCAAGGTTATGGAACTACCCAACAGAACAGCACTCATCAAAATGAATGCAATAGCTAAATTCTGTGTCATTTGAACAGAAAAAGGGTACTGAGCAGCCATGTTATTTACAATAGTATTAAATGAAAATGCATTTTTAATCCAGACAGTTGATACTAGAATACCCATAGGAACAACTGATACCCCTATCATTAATCCATTTAAAACTCTTTTTTTCATACCTCTTAAAGCCATAAATATTGGCACTACGAAAATCAAAGGCAGTATAGGGCCAAAATATTGTGGTGCTAATACCATGAATAAGACACAGGTTAGTAAGAATGCTTTCATAATAAGATTTAGCGGTTGAACGTTTCCTTTAAAGTCAAACTCAGCCGCAGCACAATATCTTAAATAATAACTTATCTTCTTTTCATCCTTCATGTTGGACTCTTTGAGCAATTCTTTGCCCTTCTTAATCAAACTCTCATAAGTGTCCATATGTCTTTCTGGAATTTCTATATTACTATATTCTTTTGCAATTTCTTCTATTTGTGTATTAAATTTTTCCTTCTTTTTGCCATCATAAAATTTATCAATTTTCTTCTTAATATCTTCTAAAACTAATAATAAGTCCTTTTCCATGATATACCTCCAAAAAAACCCCCACCATGAGTGGGGGGTTTGGTATTATTGTTTGCTATGTTTGGTTATTGAAGCGAGGAATATAACTGCACTACCTAATATAACGCCCCAAGCCAGTAACATAAACGCTAAAGCTCCACTTGTCATTATTATTCCTCCTTACTTTCTTATAGATATTTTGCCTGACTCCAACTCAACAGCATACTTATCCTTAATAGTCTTGTATGCTTGATAGAATCCAAGTGCTAAAACTGCTACAATCACAACTCTTGCGCCTTGAACCCATGGAACCAATTGTGGTGCTGCTGCTACGAAGCTAGGTACAATCTTAAAGTATCCTGATTCAATGTAAGTCTTAGTAGACATTACAAGAAGACCTATGATTGATAATGGTGTTAAGAACTGGATGAATACCTTGAAGAACCAGCTTGGAACCTTCCAGTAACTGCCGCTATTCATTTCTTCTCTGTTCTTGCTTCCCATTATCCAGCCAGCAACAATAACTTCTATCAAACCTAGTACAACTAGTAAGTATGAACCTACCCAGTTATCAACTTCAGTGAAGTAAGCAAGGTCTGCTGTCTTTGTAAGAATTGGCTCCAAAGCAACTGGAAGACCAACGATAATGTATAGGAAGAATACTGATAATGCTGCTTTCTTCTTAGCCATTCCAAAACTTTCTTCAAGCAATGATACTATGTAGTTATACATAGCAACTGCAGATGTAATACCTGCGAATGCTAGAAGCAAGAACCAGAATGCTCCGAAGAACTGTCCGCCACCCATTGTTCTAAATATGTTTGGCAATGATATGAAGGACAAACCTACGCCTGCTTGTAAGCCTTCCATACCTAAGAATGTATAAGCTATCGGAATAGCTATTGTACCACCAAGTATAACCTCAGCAACTTCGTTAAGAGCTACTGTTGTTAATCCTGAAAGAACGATATCATCGTCTGGCTTCAAGTATGAAGCGTAGTTACAAATGATACCCATTCCAAGGGATAGTGTAAAGAATATTTGTCCAGCTGCTGCAAGAGCTGCTGTCCAGCTTAATTGATCCCATCTAGGAGTCCAAATATAATTCAAGCCTGCAAGTGGTGACCAATCTGGATTAACTGGTGAACCTAATGTTAAAGTTCTGATTATAAGTATAATACCGAAAATATAAATTGTTGGCATCATGAACTTAGCTAGTACTTCGATACCCTTTTGGATACCACCGGAAACTGCTAACCCAAGTATTACCAATGTAGCTATCCAGAAGGTAAATACCATTACTGGTGACTGGACGTAGTTAACAAAGAACTGACCAGTGCTTATTGATGTATCCATATAACCACCAGTTACTGAATTGAACGCATAGCCCAATGTCCAACCAATAATATGGTTATAATAGCTGTTTACTAGTACGGTTACACCAAGTGCTATGGCACCCGCTAAACCACCAAGTATCGCTGCTGTCTTAGGGCTTACACCTTCCCTAGCTTGTAGATAAACCATTGGTCCTAAGCTTCCATGACCATATTTCCCACCGTATCTGCCAAGATTCCACTCTACGAACATTAGCGGAATACCCATTAGAATTAGTGCACCGAAGTAAGGAACCATGAACGCGCCACCGCCGTTCTTAGCTGCTTGGTATGGATATCTCCAAAAGTTTCCTAGACCTACAGCGTTACCAGCCATAGCTAGAATCAAACCAAGCTTACTGCCCCAATTTTCTCTTTTTTCTGCCATTAAGAATACCTCCTTTTTTTGATTCTTTATTTAAATGTCCTGAGACATTTAAAACAAAATAAAAAGTAATAATGCATGTTTTGAAATCTCATATTCAAATGTATGAAAATTTGAAATCATTAGATAACAATTAAGGAATAAAGTAAATTTTATTGCATTTTATTTGTACTCTTACGACTGACCATGTATATATATAAATAATACTGGATTATTACTATAAATTCAATACCCATTCCAAAATTTTTGCAATTGTTAAAATATTAATTAAACTTGTTTTTTGTCGAATTTTGCGATTTAATGTATGCTTTATTTATGGTAGTCTTTAACTATTTGTCGCAAAGTATTGAATTTTCTTGGTTTTACCAAGTTTCAATTTTGCCACATCTGCAATTTTAATTGTTGTAAATTGCATAAATAAAATACAAGCACCTAACATGCTTGTATTTTCCCTTTAAAATCAGATAGATTTTTATAACAATTCTTATCCATATACTTTTTAATACCTTCTATTATTTCTATGGGTGCAGCTGGGTTTACAAAGTTATATGTACCAACCGCCACAGCATCTGCTCCTGCCAAAATAAATTCAACGGCATCCTGCCAACTGCTGATTCCTCCCATCCCTATAATAGGTATATTGACTGCCTTTGCTACTTGATATACCATGCGTACTGCTACGGGCTTCACTGCTGGTCCCGATAAACCGCCTACAACATTGGCTAATATGGGCTTTCTACTATTAATATCTATTGCCATACCCAATAAAGTATTAATTAGGGATAAGCTATCTGCCCCTGCTTCCTCCGCTGACAATGCGATTTCCACAATGTCAGTGACATTAGGAGAAAGTTTTACAATTAGCGGCACCTTACAGAATTGCTTTACATTTTTTGTAATATTATACACAGAATCGCATTTTGTTCCAAAAGCGACACCGCCTTCCTTTACATTGGGGCAAGATATATTCAGTTCAATAGCGTCCACTTGTGAACCAAGCTTTTCTGCCATTTGACAATATTCTTCCACTGTGTTTCCTGCAATATTTGCGATTACTGGTGTATTATACTTACGCAGAAATGGCAATTCATGCTCCAAGAAAGCCTCGACTCCCGGATTTTGAAGTCCCACGCTATTTAGCATACCCGCTGGGGTTTCTGCAATTCTCGGCGCTTTATTTCCTTCCCGCGGCTTTAGTGTAAGCCCCTTTACCACCACAGCTCCCAATTGGCTTAAATCATAATACTCACTGTATTCTTTACCGAATCCATAGGTTCCAGATGCAGTCATTACAGGGTTTTTCAACCTTAAGCCTCCAATATTTACTTCTAAGTTAAGCATCAAAAAGAACCTCCTTTGCATTGAAGACTGGCCCGTCTTTACATGCCTTCTTATAATGCCAATCTCCATTTTCTTCTTTGATCTTACACGCGCATACCAAGCATGCCCCTATTCCGCAGCCCATACGTTCTTCAATGGAAATATAACATTCAACATTATTTGAAGCACATATATCAACAACTTTTTTCATCATAACCTTTGGACCGCAAGTATAAACAATATCATATTCGGAAATGTATTTCTCCAGCTGCTCAGTAATATAGCCCTTATAACCTACACTCCCATCTTCCGTTGTCACATACACCTTATTGCAGCTTTTTTCAAATTCTTCCACCTTATATGTGCAATTTCTAAAGCCAAGATATGCATCACAGTCAGATAAGTTCTTTGCAACTTCAAGAAGTGGAGCTGTTCCTATTCCCCCACCAACAACAGCACATTTCTTCCCTTCAATAATGGGAAATCCATTTCCCAAAGGACCCATTACATCAATATATCCAGATTGCTTTTTTGACAGTTCCTCTGTTCCTTGTCCCATTATATGATAAATAATAGCTACTACCCCGCTGCTTTTATCAATCCTATGTATGCTGATTGGTCTGCGCAGTAAAGGGTATAGCCCTTCATTCACCTTAAGGTGCACAAATTGCCCCGGCAATGCCGCTGCTGCCATATTCTCCGACCTAAATGCCATTTCAAAAGTGCTCTTTGCAATTTCTCTATTATAAATTAACTCACATATTTCATTTTTCATATCTGCACCTACCAAGCCAATTTATTATTTTTGCCTAAAGCTTTATTAATATCGTCCCTCATTCTGATTACTTCAGCTCTGGCAGCTGCTGCAAAATCCTTTTCACTATACTGCTCACTATATTCCTTAGATTTATATGCTGCTATAATACCCCTTGAAGAATTTACGATAGCTCCTAAGCCATCCTGATTAAAACAAGGTACAACATCCTCTGCAGTGCCGCCTTGTGCCCCATATCCCGGAACCAAGAAATATGTGTTGCTCATAATGCTTCTAAGCTTCGCTGCCTCTTCTTTATATGTAGCTCCAACTACTGCACCAACAAAGTTATAATTACTACTACCTATATAAGGTGCCCCCAGTCTGACAACTATATCTGCCACATGCTCATATATTGTTTTGCCGTTGCTAACCAAATCCTGAAGATCCCCTGAGGATTTATTAGAGGTCTTTACCAATACAAACATGCCCTTTTCATTCTCGCTGCAGTGCTTGATGAAAGGCTCCAACGAATCCGTGCCCAGGTATGGATTCACGGTGATGAAATCTGTATTCATAGAATATTCCTTATTTCCTAAAAAAGCCTCTGAATATGCTTCTGCAGTACTGCCTATGTCTCCCCTTTTAACATCACTTATAACTACAAGACCCTTTGATGCTGCATAATCGCAGGTCTGCTTAAAGCACTTCAACCCTTCCAACCCATACTGCTCATAAAAAGCTATTTGAGGCTTTACCGCGGGAACTAAGTCATAGATATGGTCAATTAGTTCTTTATTGTATGTGAAGAAGGCATTTGCAACACCCTCTGCAACACTTTTCGACTGCTCACTGGATACCTCTCTTATAAAGCTTGGAACATAATCTAATCTAGGATCCAAGCCTACCACTGTGTGATTTTTGCATTTGATTACTCTTTCAATCAGCTTATCTACTATCATTTTATTTCCTCCCTATTATAGATTATTTCGCCTTTTACAATCGTATAAACAACCTCTCCTTTATAGCTTCTGCCATGAAAGGGTGTATTTTTACCTTTTGATAAAAATGTGTTTTTGTCGATCTTGTTCACTTTATTTAAATCTACGATTGTAATATCGGCAATTTCTCCTACAGCTACTCTTCCTTTATTAATTCCAAGTAATTGACTGGGGTTATAGCTCATTTTTGCCACAAGTTCTTTGAGACTTAAAATTCCTGTTTCCACCAGTTCTGTATAGCATACAGAAAATGATGTTTCGATTCCGGATATGCCATTGGCCGCTTTGTTGAAATCATTGCCTTTCTCAGTTTCGTGATGCGGTGCGTGATCAGTGGCAATTGTATCAATCGTTCCATCCTTAAGTGCCAGCTTCATGGCTTGAACATCCTCAATACTTCGAAGAGGCGGATTAACCTTGCAGTCAGTATAACCTGCTCTAATCATATCATCACTAAGTGCAATATGGTGAGGTGTCACCTCACAAGTTACCTTTACTCCACGCTTCTTGGCCTCTCTTATAATGTCCACTGTACCCCTAGTGCTAACATGGGCTATATGGATTTTATAATCTGCTTCCGCTGCCAGCATGATATCACGAACCACAGGCAGCTCCTCCGAAAGGTTTGATATCCCCACCAAATCAAGCTCCTGTGCCTTTGATCCTTTATTTATCACTCCGCCGTTTACTAAACTGTGGTCTTCACAATGATCAATTATTAATGCTCCATTTTCTTTGGCTGATAGCAATGCCTCTAGCATCACTCTATTATTTGATACAGGCTGCCCATCATCAGAAAAAGCGATGGCACCTAGTGTCTTTAGAGTTTTCATTTCTGTAAGCTGCTGACTTTGCTGACCTATTGAAACAGCTGCAATAGGCAAAACATTTACAACAGCATCTATATTAATGATATCGAGCAGTATTTTTAATGTTTCTTCATTGTCTATAACTGGTTTGGTGTTTGGCATACAGCAAATGGTGGTATAGCCACCCCTGGCCGCCGCTTTTGTGCCCGATGACACAGTTTCCTTATATTCAAAACCCGGCTCTCTTAGATGATTGTGCATATCAACAAAGCCTGGAAGCGCAGCTAAACCATCTCCGTTAATAACTTTATCAGCTTCAACCTCTATTTCATGCCCTATCTGCGTAACGATTCCATCAACAACCAGAATATCGCTGTATTTTGGATAATCAACTGCAGCATCTACAATAGAAGCCTTTTTGATTAGTATTTTCATATCTACACCCCTCTTTCAATATTGCAAAAAAAGAGCAGTTATTACTACTCTTCTTCTGCGATGAAAACTCCATCCTTGTTATCAACTTCCTTAACCATGACGACAACTATCTCTTCCTTTGAAGTCGGCACATTTTTACCGACAAAATCAGCTCTGATCGGCAGCTCCCTATGACCTCTATCCACCAACACAGCCAATTGAATGGTTTTGGGCCTACCCAAATTAACGATTGCGTCCATAGCAGCTCTTACAGATCTGCCTGTATAAAGCACATCATCTACCAAGATTACTTTTTTATTTGTTATATCAAAGTTTATTTCTTGTTTACTATTAAATATGGATTTCTTATCATCATCTCTGTACTTGGTGATATCAACCATACCCACTGGCAGCATAATTCCTTCAATTGCATTGATTTTCCCTGCCAATCGATTTGCCAATGGTACACCTCTTGTATGTATGCCCAAGAGTACTACTTCTTCAACACCCTTGTTTTTCTCAATTATTTCATGAGAAATTCTTGTCAGTGCCCTGTCCAGTGCCTTTTCGTCCATTATTTCTGTCTTTTGCTTCATATCAGCGCCTCCTAATAGGTAAAAAAATAACTGCCATAGGCAGCAGGTAAGGCATAGAATTATTCCATTCTAATATCCTTCCTTGCCTCACAGGGCTAGATTAAAGGTCTATTGTAGACGATTTTATCATATACGCATATCATTGTCCATATTATTTTCTTATTTTGTTCAATATGCTGACAAAATAATCTGGCAGTGGTGCCTCAAACTCTTTATATTCTCCCGTTCTTGGATGTATGAATCCTAAAACCTTTGCGTGGAGCAGTTGGCCCTCAGTGTGAAATTTCTGCTTTTTATAACCATATACGGGATCTCCTACAATAGGGTGCCCAATATGAGCCATATGCACTCTAATCTGATGAGTCCTGCCCGTTTCCAAACGAGCTTCTATCAAAGTATAGTTTTCAAATTTTTCTAGTACAGTATAATGAGTTATGGCTCTCTTGCCATTTTTTGATACAATGGCCATCTCTTTGCGGTTTTTAGGATTACGGCCGATCATAGTGTCGATGGTTCCCATATCAGTTTTCACTATACCCTCTACCAAAGCAATATAGCGGCGAGTAATACTATGTTCCTTCAACTGCTCTGAAAGCGACACATGAGCCTCATTATTTTTTGCAATAATAATAATACCCGATGTATCTTTATCTATTCTATGTACAATTCCAGGACGCATAACGCCATTTATACCGGATAAGTTATCACAATGACTTAAAAGAGCATTTACGATTGTCCCGGTATAATTGCCATGGGCTGGATGGACAACCATACCCTGGGGCTTATTT
Source organism: Clostridia bacterium (assembly GCA_029239905.1). Taxonomy (GTDB): domain Bacteria; phylum Bacillota; class Clostridia; order Lutisporales; family Lutisporaceae; genus GWB2-37-7. Next base: position 12,841 of record JARBUB010000004.1, on the reverse strand, counting down.
AGTACAATTACATCCTCATCCTCATAAACTATATTAAGTTCTATATCCTCAGCGACTACGTCCAGGGGCACAGCATCAGGAATAGAAACTTCTACATGATCCCCTGCACGAAGCTTGTAATTCGATTTTGTAGGCTTGCCCTTAATCAATACAGCTTCTTGTTCTATGAGTTTTTGTATGTAGGAACGAGATTGGCCTTCTATTTGTTCTGACAGAAAAGCATCCAAGCGCTTTCCAATTTGCTGCTCTTCTATTGTAAACATCATTTTATCCATGTTGAATCCTTCTTCATCCTATGATCTTATCTTCTTTGGTAAATAAAATTGCTATGCTTAATGCGATTGCCCCTACGACGACAGCTGAATCAGCAATATTGAATACTGGCGGGAAGAAACTGAAATGTATAAAATCTGTAACATATCCAAATCTTATCCTATCTATAATATTGCCTATTGCCCCACCAAATATAAGAGATAAGCATATTGTATAGAAAAAATATTTCTTAAACATTTTAAAAATAAAAATCAGCACTACTATAGCAATAATGCTTGTTACTGTTACGAAAAACCATCTAAGATCCTGAAACATACCAAAGGCTATGCCTCTATTTTGTACATAAGTAAATTCCAACAAGCCAGGAATCACAATATATTCCCCTATAGGCACAAGTCTTGTATTAACAAGAAATTTTGTAAATTGATCTAATATAATAACAGCTGCAATAATTAATACCGGATACACCCTCATTCCCCCTCATACGATTTATTCAATATATTTCGTGCTAAACATTTTGTATTCATCAAATAGCACGAAATATTTACCTCTGTTTATAAATCGCATATATTGCATATAATTTTAATCTATATCTTTAGTGCGATTTATACTTTTAAATTATAGCATATGGTATAAAAAATATCATCTAACAAAACAAAGTGCGTATTAAACACAGCATATATAATTGCTCTGCCTAATACGCATTTTGCATTTATAATATCATTATCAAGTATATTATACTGTGCCAAGGGTCTATTCTAACTGCTTTTTATATCTTCCATTGCTTATCTGATCAACATCTTCTACATATCCAAAACTGTCTTCGTGGCTGAAGTCATTGTCTGACATCTTAACATTATACTCATTTAACGCCTGCCAAGTATCTTCTCCATCAAACCCCACTTCATCGTCAACAGTCATGTCTCTGAAGGAATACCCCAGATTCGGCATTACTTCTTCCTCAATTGGTCTGCCATGCTCCTCATCATCTATCTTTTGCTCATAATTGTTTTCACAATGGATACAAAACCTCGCATGAGGTACAATTTCTAACCTATCCTCCTCAATATCTCTGTGGCAGGCTTCACATTCTCCGTAATTCCCTTCTTTTATTTTAAGAAGTGCATTATCAATCTCACTAAGCATATATTTGTCATTTATCCTGAAGGATTGATTCACTTCTGCCTCAAAGGTTTCATTCCCTAAATCTCCTGGATGGTTATCATAGGAGGATAACTCACTTGTTGCATCTCTTAAGGACACATCCATACCTATTCTATTATCAAATAGTGAGTGTTCTCTTTCTTTTTTCTCACCATTCAAAAGCTCTTCAAAATGCTTTTGCTTGTTCTTATCCATAATTCCAGCTCCTTATATTTAAAGATTATCTTGAACAATTTTGACTATTTCAGCAATAAAGCTGCCTATGATAGGTATGTTCAAAAATACAGATTGACGAAGTAAATATACTACAATGGCGCCTAATATTGTAAAACCTATAGCCATTCCAAACCCTCTTGCTAAGCCTGCTATAAAATTATTAAAAATCATTCTTTTTGGTTTTGCCATCATTGAAACATAGTCACCGATCTTAGCTTTTTCAAGCATGAGGGAGATTTTTTCTACTCTGCCTTCCAATTCATTAACTTCAGTCTTGTTTATATCCATATAATTTCCTCCTGAAGTCCATAAAAATAACACCATGAAACTTCTTCATGGTGTTATTTTCTTAATATTTATATAAAAATATTCATTTTCAAATTAATAGGTACCCTTTCTCATATCCTCAAAGCAAAGCATCTTCTGATTGATTACCTTTGTAAGTGCTTCAAAATCATCAAAATTCAAGCTTTGATCTGAATCTGATAAGGCACAAGCCGGATCAGGGTGAACTTCAACCATAATACCATCAGCTCCAACTGCCAATGCCGCCAATGACATAGGTAAAACCAATTCTCTTATCCCTGTACTATGGCTAGGATCAACGATTACAGGCAGCTTGCATAGCTTTTTGAGGATAGGTACTGCAGCTATGTCCAAGGTATTGCGAGTAATATTCTCGAAGGTTCGAATTCCCCTCTCGCAAAGTACAATTCTATCATTTCCTTCAGCAGCGATATACTCTGCTGCCATTAAAAAGTCTTCTATAGTAGCTGCCATTCCACGTTTTAATAGTATGGGCTTATCCGTTTTACCAACCTCTTTTAACAAAGAAAAGTTCTGCATATTTCTTGAACCTATTTGAAACATATCTACATATTTATAAACATCCTCAATATCTCTTGGATCCATAACCTCAGATACAACAGGAATATCTGAATTTTGTGATGCTTCTCTCAACATAGCAAGGCCCTCTTCTTTTAAGCCTTGAAATGAGTATGGAGAAGTTCGAGGTTTAAATGCTCCGCCGCGCAGCATCGCAGCTCCTTTGCTTTTTACATATTGAGCTGTTGATAGAATCATTTCACTGCTTTCTACAGAACAAGGTCCTGCAATAATAGTAAAATCTCCATCTCCTATGGTGATATCTTTAATTTTTACTGAAATACTTTTACCATTTTCTTTTGCGATATATCTTAAGTCCATTTCTTTCCTCCTGATCTGGAACCAATATGTTTTGCACTAAACATTTTACACTAATTCAGAATGTGCAAACATTTTCCCCTGTTCATATGTCGCGAAAAATACATCTTTGATAATACAAAATCGGATGCTTCTACTGATTTTGTATTTGATAAATTCTTTTCGCAACATATTTACACCTTGTTATTATCCCACATTCTACATTTTAATTCTATATGTTTTGTACTATTCATCTTATATTTAATTCAGATAGTGCAAAACATTTTCCTCTGTTTATATGTTGTGAAAAATACTTATTTGATAATCAAAATCAGATACTCTACTGATTCTTTATTGCTCGTTCCTTTTTTAGCAACATATATACAAAAATATAACTCTTTCATAAAATGAAAGAGTTATATACTAAAGATCTTTAATGTTTTCGTTAAGGGATTCTAACTCAGATTCAAGAAGAGTTCTAAACCTAGTCTTAAACACTTGTGCTTCTTTTTTAAGGTTCTCGTAATCTCTAAGAATATCTGCCACACTCTTGCTTGCTTCATCAACTATTCTCTTGGCTTGTTCTTCTGCCTCTTTAATAATTACTTCTGACTTTTTCCTTGCATTTACCACAACATCTTCAGCAGTGGTTTGTGCTACTACAAGTGTGTTTTGAAGAGTTTTCTCCATTAAATTATAAGTATCTACTCTTTCATTTATAACTGATAGCTTATCTTTAAGCTCCCCATTTTCCCTATACAACTTTTCAAAATCAGTGACAACCTTATCTAAAAACTCATCAACCTCTTCTTCTTTGTAGCCTCTCATACCCTTTTTGAATTCTTTATTGTGTATCTCCATTGGAGTTAGCATAATATCAACCTCCTTAAACAAACTTTTTGATGACAATTCTAATTTTATCCTTCTTAGTATTGCCGGCTATTTCTTCTAGAATGATTCTGCCCTTGCCTCGTATTGAAATAACATCGCCTTGTTTAATTACTTTTGAAGTTACATCCTTCTCTTCCCAATTTATTCTAACCCTACCAGACTTTATAAGTTCAGCGGCCTTAGTCCGCGAAAGCCCAAATCCAGCACTTATGATGCCATCTAATCTTAGGGAAGCAACCGTCGTATTTATGGTTTTTTCTTTTTCTTGAATAATACCTGCTTGCTCCACAACCTGAGCTTTTACTGGCAAGCTTCCAACTTTCTCAATATTAAATAATATGTATTCCGAAACTTCCTTACTGCAGACAACAAATGCCTTATCTTCTTCAAGTATGATGTCTCCAAGCATTTCCCTTTTTATTCCGGCTCCAATTATGCTGCCTAGAAAATCCCTGTGAGACGGCTTCTTGATGCTTTTGCTGTACCATGAGAATTCTAATATTTGATATTGCTTTTCAATACCCTCTTCGTCATAATCTTCATTAAATATTATGTAGAGTTTTCTTTCACTATCTTCTATACCACTTTCAGTATAGTACTTGATGCTTTTTTCCCTTTGAAGCAATCCCTCTACAAGCTTTTGCTGTCTAGGATCCAAAAATGTTGTAGCTTTATAAGTGAAATTTTTCTCACAGTATTCAACTGAATCTAAAATCTTATTTGCCAAGAGCCTATCATCATAGTCCGTATATTTTTCAGTCACCTTGCTTCTATCCAATATAAACAGCTCCTATAAGAAAAGTCTTATTAAAGTATTTACCAGAGGCTGGATGATATATTGAATTGCAAGCATAGCAACCAGTGGTGATATATCGATCATTTCAAAATTAACATTAAGTCTTCTCATAAGGTTTTTAAAAGGATCCAGTATTGGATCAGTAAGATTAAAAAGCAATACGATATATCTGCTATTTGGATTATACTTCACCCATGACAGCAAAACCCTTACTACTAGTAAAAAATTAATCAGTCGAAATAAAGCATTGAATGATCTAATAAGTAAAATTTCCATTTCTTCACTCTTATCCTTTTGTTGTAATTATAACTATTTCAACCAGCTGAAAATTCCTTCTAAGTCGAAATCTTCCTTGCCAATTCCATTCTTTAGGTTACCCATTATATCTACATTTGATGGAGCTACTATTACTATTCCATTTGAAACCTTTTGAATTGTTCCATCCAACGCAAATACTGCACCACTAATGAAATCGACCATTCTCTTTGCTACGTCCTTATCAATATTCTCAAAATTGATAATGATTGGTTTCTTGCTTTTCAGGTTGTTGCAAATATCCTGCACTTCATCATAGCTAGTAGGCTCTATTACAACTACCTTCATTGGTAGTGAAGCAGAGTGTAGATTAACTACGTTATTCTTCTTTACAGATGATAAATTTTCAATGGTTGGTTTTGCTGAAGTAACAGCAACTTCCTGCTCCTCATTATCTTCATCGATATTATCGCCTATTCCCATGAAATATAGCATTTTATTAAAAAAACTTGAACTCATAACCATACCCCCATTTAATTGTATACTTAAACTATTTGTTATAATTTCGTTTGCCGAAAATTGCAGTTCCTACTCTTATTATGTTTGCGCCTTCCTCAATTGCAATGTGATAATCATTGCTCATACCCATAGAAAGATACTTCATATCGGTATTAGGCAAATTCAGTTTAGACAGCTCATCAAACTTTTCTTTAAGTTGTCTAAAAACAAGCCTTACTCCCTCTGGGTCCTCACTGTAAGGTGCTATCGTCATCAAGCCTTTAATACGAATGTTGTCAAATTCCGATATGCTTTTTACAAAATCCACTGCTTCATCTAATCCTATTCCGAACTTTGTTTCTTCTTCTGCTACGTTGATTTGTACTAACACATCCTTTGTTATATCGTACTTTTCAGCTCTTTTGCTTATTTCCTCTGCTAGTTTTACACTATCTACGGAATGTATAAGCTCTACCTTGTCTATTATATATTTTACTTTATTAGTCTGTAAATGACCTATTAGATGCCATTTAACATTTTTTGATACTGTTTCATACTTATCAACTATTTCCTGCACCTTATTTTCTCCTAAATTGGATACTCCGCAGTCTACAGCATAGTTTATTCTTTCAGGATCTACAGTCTTTGTAACTACCACTAAGGTTATGTCTTCAGGGTTTCTGCCACAGTTTTGGCAGGTTTTCTTAATTTCTTCCTTAATATCAGTTATATTGACTTGAATTTCATCCAAGTTATTCACTCCTTTAAAAAGCTCCTGGCAGCATTTGGTTTTCCTTTACTTTATTAATAGTTGTTATAACTCTATCAAAAGGCTTAAGAATATAGTTTTTACTACTATAGCCTTTATCATCTTTATCAAGATTATTTACCAATGCTTCTTTTTCATCCAATATGGAGATTTTTATTGGTACAAATCTCACCATACCACTTCTTTCTATATAGATACCTGTAATGCCTTCTTTTTCGACAATACATTTTTTAGGTATTATCAAACCCTCTTCGTGCTTTGTTATAATTTCTACATTTGCTATCCTAATTCTTTGAAAATCCTTTAACTGTTCATCGGTCTTCACCACAATTAAGCTTCCATTCTCGTCACCCTCATTAAAATGCTTCAAAGTGCCGCTGACGACAGAATTGTTTATGTCCTTAAACCTCACTAATATCGTTTTGCCTATATCATCCTTTGTAAGTATCCCCTTAGGTATTATTGATGCAATATACCACTCAAAGTTGTCAACAATTTTGACTCCTTCTATTTTCTCTTTATTCTTTTTGCTGCTTTTTTCAGTAATTGCATTTATGATCTCAGAAATGCTTGATGTCTTCAGTTCTTGAATGCCTTCTGGCTTAAGCACTGCTTCATAGCCATCCAGCTCATAGCTGACCAAGCCGCTGCTGCGAGCATATATAATATTTAAGTTGTTCTTTTGAATTTCTTCCAATGCTGCCTTTTCGCTCATAAGCTGCTCTATATTTTGACCGCTGAAGCTATCTGTACCAGCGATTAAAGACTTTTTGTACACATTGGCTGCAAGCTCACTTTTGGCTTCCTCCAGTTTTGAAAAATCACCGGACTTTGTCACAGTTTTTATTTCATTTACACTGTCTTGTATATTCGCATCAATTTTCTTCTTATCAGCTGCAAAGAAATCATTGTTAACTTCTGCCTTTTTGATTTCTTCTATTCTTTCATTAATTTTATCAATTTTAAGCGAAATATTCTCATCCGCACCGTCACCCTTTGATATTTTTAATATTTGCTTTCCTGTGGATACTCGATCCCCTTCATTCGCCTTATAATCAGCTGCCGTACCAGCAGGCAAAGCCATAGACCACTCATTTTTAATAAGCACACCCTGCGTTGCAATGGTATTCTCCATTGAATCATACTTAACCATCTCAACCTCTACTTTGTATGCGAAATATCTAAATATATATGCTATACAAACGGCTGCAAATAATATGGTTATAATATGTATCGACGAATTTCTTTTCTTTTTTGACTTCTTTCTCATAACACCTCTTGCCTCACAATATTAACTATGGTTTACTTGGTAATAAAGCTGTATAAACATTGATTTTCCTTTAAGTTTACTTTATATATTTCTCCATCAAACTGTTTAATCCTTCAAGAAATGTATATTTTATTGGCTTCTGCTAAAAATAGTACTCTGTTCCTATATGATTTATTTTGAAGTCATATAATTATTGGTATTTGCATATAAAACATTGAAAAACTATTTAAGTTATGATATATTATCTGTTAGATGTCTGGGTATAGCGCAGCTCGGTAGCGCGCTTGAATGGGGTTCAAGAGGTCGCAGGTTCAAATCCTGTTACCCAGACCATGTATGAAAGTTAAAAGCCAGTAATCCGAATGGATTACTGGCTTGTTTGTTTTTTGAACAGGTTTTTGGTTTTAGAAATATTTAATATTTTAAGAACGAAATATGCTCTTAATTTCTCATTTCTAATATCTACCTAAATATGTACGAAAGTGCGGTGTGTGGCACATATTCTGTACTAGCTTATACACCCCTTGTGCCACAACGTTTCCAGAAGCAGTATTTCAAATAAAATGAATATTTTATTTCTAAAGTAATAAAACAAAACACCTTCTTATATATACTGTTTTTATAAAAACAGTATATATAAGAAGGTGAATTATGGTGTACAAACTGTATCTTCAACATTCAATTAAGATAAATTAGACATTTATCGTAACTCATCAAAAGTTACGATATGTTTAGCATTATTCAGCTATTTTGAACTTTTCAAAGATTGCTTATCCTTTTGATTTGTTACAACAAGTAAAACAAAAGACTCGCAATTGAGCGATTTTAATTAAGACCAATTATATCTTTAACTTTATATGTTTCCATATATTCTAAAACAGTAGCTTCAAAATTCCATGTGCCACCCGACTCTAAATTGTCTGTATTTGCTGATGTATAACCTTCTTCTCTACCACTATCATCAAATAAGCTAATATCAACTTGTACATAATTATATTTTTTATCAGTATTATTCTTAATTTTACCTACTATCATTGTTCCACTTTCATTTGTTAAAACATTTGACTCAAGTAGTTCAAGATTTGACTTACTCTCTGCAGGTTCTACAGCAGTAGGAATTGGTTGGTTAACATTGTTATCAGTTGAAGTTGTATTATCAATTTCTAATCCTGAAGCCGCTATTACAATAAAAACGATTAACCATAAGTACCATTTTTTATAAATTGGTTTTTTTATTGTTTTATCTGTATCCATTTTACTCCCCCCTTTACTGCCCAGTAATGGATTGCCAAATTGTTTGTGATGTAATATATGAAAGATGTATTCAAATAATATTACTTTTATACCCATTTATTGTACGAATAATATTCATAAGCAGATATTGTTTCATAGTCTATACAGTAATCGAGTAATGTTTTACATCTTGTGCTTAATGAATCTTGGTTATTTATAAAAAAATCACATACTTCACTCTTAATTTTATGAATCATATCTTTCAAAAAAATTTTTGTTATCTATATCACCAAAAGGGCAAAAGTTACCAAGTCTACAAGATTGACAACATACTATTCTTATATTTTGGAGAAGTGACATCTGCAATTTTTTTATAGCAACTTAAAATACAAAACAAGCCTTTTCCACAATAATAAAAAGCTAAGTGTTACAAGTGCCTTTAGATTTGAAGGATAGATTTATATTAGGAATATATTACCATAGTTTGATTTAATTCTCTATATTCTAGATTAAATCTATTTTTTACATACAATCATTAATTCACTTGCTGTAAAGAATCCTACATTATATAATTCTTTTTTTAACTCGTTTAATATTGCTTCATATTTTCCGTATTCGGGGAATCCTTTTATTTTTTCTAACTTTATTTCTAATGCGGCAAAACATTCATCAAGCATTTGCACTTCTTCATCTGGTTTAGTTTCACCAGCTTGTTCTTCAGATGTATTATATTCAAAAATACGTTCAATTTTTAGATCTATATCTTCCACAATATCGGTTAGTTGCTGCATGGTAAAAGTTTTATTATGGCATATGTCAAGCAAGGTATCTAATTCTCCTTGCAAATGGTGTAATTGTACATGAGAAAGTTGTTTTTGAGATTGATTGTCACAAAACATTTCATTAACAATAAAGAATCCATTGGTTTTTAATACTCTTTTCATTTCCATTAGCACTTTTTTCTTGTTAGGCAAATGGTGAAGAGTATTTGAGATGCATACTATATCCATGCTATTATCTTCAAAATGAATATTTTCCCCATCCATAGAAATAAATTTAATTCTATCATTTTTATGAATTTCTCTTGCCTTTGCTAAGACTTCCTCTTTCGTATCAATTCCAATTATGAATTCATAGCTTGATAAATATTCTAAAAGTGTTTTGATAAAGAAACCTTGTCCAGTACCGACATCCAAAACTGTTGGCCTCACAGAAGTCTTTAGAATTTCTCTCAATCTTTCCATTTTATCCCCCCCTTAAAATTCACATCATTTATTATTACTTGATATCCAACAGACATATACTATATCCTAATTCTACCATATACAAATATGCAAGAGAAAGTACTTCACAAAACTACCCTTTCTGCAACCAATGAGTTTGAATTGCTATTCTAAAATCTCCTGCAGTAATATCAATATTCTACTATTGCATATGTTTCAAGAGGTTGCAGGTTTAAACCCTATTACCTAGACCATTATACAAAGATAAAAGCCAGTAATCCCAATAGATTTCTGGCTTATTTGCTCTATCTTTGTTAATGAGTCAATAATACTCATTCCTTCAAATTAAAGTATTATTTAGTGTTATCTCCATTTTGGAATACGATCATATATAAATATCCGAAAACTCGATATGCATTAGCTCAACAAAATCACTGCAGCCTTTCTGGCGATTGCGGTTATATGATTTTTCGGTATCCTTTGCTTCTATTACTCTATCTGGTATTGTAAACATAAACTTGCTTCCATTACCGGGCTCACTCTCCAGTCGTATTTGGCCGCCATGCATATCAACAAAGGATTTTACCAAAGATAGCCCTATTCCACTGCCTTCAAAATTCCTGCTAAGTGATTTATCTACTTGTACGAACCTATCAAATATGAACTCTTGCTTCTCTTTCGGAATACCTTCACCGTTGTCTTCTACTGATACCATAATGTTCTCATTTTCCGAATTGATTTTTACTGTCACGACCCCGCCTGAGTTATTGAATTTTACGGCGTTTGATAAAAGATTTAACATGATTCTTTCGATTTTATCAGGATCACATGCTATCACTTTCTTTAGTATACTCGAATCAAATTTAAGGTCGATGTTCTTGCTTTTTGTATATTCAGCGACTGAAGAACAGATTTCCTCTATTATTCTGATGATATCTACATTTTCAGGCTGCAATTCAATGAATCCGGAATCTATCTTAGTAACATCAATCAAATTGTCAATCAATCTCAGCAATCGATGACAATTCTGTTTCATGCTCTTTAATTTCACACCTAAATTACCTTGCGCATGGTCAATTGTTCCGTTCTTAATATACATTTCTAAAAGCTGCAATGTACTAAAAATAATATTTATCGGTGTCCTAAATTCGTGAGAAACATTGGCAAAGAATTCTGTCTTCATCCTATCCAATTCATGAGCTTCACTTAGCAGCCTAAGGTTTTCTTCGTTGGACTTGTAGATAAGCTCTGCCTGCTTTTTTTCTGTTATATCATGAACTATTGCAACCATTCGAACTGGTTTTAAATCTTTACTGTTAAACCCAATATCACCCTTAATACTTAACCACCCTTCTGTTCCATTAAGTTTTCTGAACCTGCACTCCTGCTTGAAGGATGAATCAAAATAAGTTGCATTTGATAATTGGTTGACCATAGATTCTCTATCTTCTAGGAAGATATGTTTAAGAAAGGTGTTATAATCTGATATAAATTCCTGCGGTTGATACCCAAGTATGCGGAATACCTCATCGGACCAATACATCTTGTTATCTATGTAGTCAAATTCAATATTGCCTGTATGGGCCATACCTTGTGACTCATTAAGCACTTTTTTGATACCTTCTATAATCTTTTCCGAGCTTTTCACTTTCGATATATCTCTGATCACAAATACTTCAGCTATAATACCCTTATATGGCATTTCACGGGTCAGTATTTCAATATTGAGTTTTGCCCCGTCTTTATTTATTCCATAACAATCTTTCGTAGCGAATGCTGACTCTTCCTCTATTCTGGTTGTTATAATGTTCGATAAGGGCATCCCTATTAATTCATCAGTCGAATAGCCAAACATCAGCTCCAATCTGTTGTTGCAATCCAAAATCACACCTTTGTTATGAATACATATGCCTTCAAAGGATGCTTCCGCCAACTGTCTAAATCTTAATTCACTTTCACTTAAATCATTTTCAGTCTTTTTCTGCTCTGTAATATCTATCGCATAATGCAGATATACATCTTTTTCCTGTGTTGGAACCCAGTAAATATCCCAAAACCTGCCACCCAATTTTTCTTTGATATTTACGCATTTATTATTTTGTAATGCATGATCTCCTCTGCAGAAGCTGCAGCTTATAGTCTTGTCAGAGCCTGCTTTATAGGTATCCATCCGTTGTTTATCTTCTTCACTGATAAATAGGCACTGTCCCCAATCCCTCCAGCAGACCCCTCCTACAATTGTTCCTGCCTCCTTTGCTAACCTGTTTGCTGCTATTACTCTTCGATCCTTATGTACCATCAAAGCTTGATGGGGAATTGAATCAAGTAATACCTCATTTAGAGAATTTGCTTTCTGCAATTCAATTGCTAATTTTTTTGTTTCTGTTATATCAAGAAAGATTGTTGAAAAGTGTAAGTATTTATCACTGAAAGCACTAACCGAATACCATCTCTCTAAAGTCTTTGAATACAATTCAAATTTATAGCTTTTTCCAGTCAATGCCACATTACCAAATGTACCTATATAATCAAACCCATCATTCATCAGTTCAGGCAATACATCGCTGAATCTCGCTCCCAATATCTCTCCCCTGCTATATCCCGTGAGACATTCATAAGAAGTATTCATATCTACATAAACAAAGTCAATCGGCTTCCCATCTTCATCCAGCACCATTTTATGGCATGAATAGCCTTCTGGCATATTTTCCAAAATTCTTACATGTTCATTATCGCCAATACCAAATTCGCCTTCCATACCCATTTACCCCCAGTGTTTCATAATTTATACTATGAAATTATTGTACAATATTGTGTAAAATTCTACAAGAAAGTATAAAATACAAGAAAATAAGACAAACTGTTTCTTTTTTTCACATAAGATGCTTACGTGTTAAGCATTGACGTCCAATAAATCAGCATAGGTGCTTTTAATTTTTCCTCGTTTGTTCGCTTTTCAGAGTTTTTCTGACACAGCTCTATATTTATAGTAAAGTAAAATGACTTTTTTTAGAACTTATGATTTAGAAAAGAAATAATATTACTTGGGAATGGAAAACTATAAATACACT
>JARBUB010000138.1 GCA_029239905.1 Clostridia bacterium | reverse complement strand
TGAAGGCTCTTAGTCAGCTTGCTTTTACCCTTGAATATGCCAACCATTTCTTTATCATTTATGGTTTCATTGAGGTACATGAAGCCTCCACATTCAGAATAGATAAAGCCTCCATTTTCTGAAAAAGTCTTTATTGAGTCCATCATGCTTTTATTTTGGGTCAATGCTTCTTCAAATACCTCAGGATACCCCCCTCCCAAATATAGAAAATCACAATCAGGAATGGTCTTATCCTCCAAAGGTGAAAAGTATATTACTTCACATGCCATTTCAAGCAGTTTGATATTCTCTGCATAGTAAAATGAAAATGCATGATCCATGGCAACTGCTGCCTTAATGTTACGTCTTGCGACTTTTAGGGCTTCGATAGTGTCTATTTCCTTAGTCAGCTTTATAAGTTCTTCTATATTAATATTTTGGAGCACAATCTCCGCTATTGCATCAATTTTTGCTTCTATATCAGCTATTTCAACACTTTGTACTAAACCGAGATGCCTGCTTTTAAATTCGATTTCTTGGATTTTAGGTATGTAGCCTAGCACCTTCAAATCCGAATGCATTTCCAAGGCTTCCTTAAGCATCTTATAGTGCTTTTCTGTAACATTGTTAAAGATAACTGCCTTGATATTTGAAGCTTCAAATTCTGCCATACCTTTTATTTTGGGTATTGCAGAGAACATCTCCCCCTTGGGTGTATATATTAGTATAGAATTTATCTCTAATTCTCTTGAAATATCATAGCTGCTGTTGACATAGGTATTGCCAACTCCATCAAAGTAACCCATAGCCCCTTCTATGACACAGTACTCTGCCGATGCCATTGAGAGGGCAGAATGCATTCCCGCTTTTCCTTGCAGATGCATATCAAGGTTTCCTGCGGTTCTTCTGCTGGCTTTTTCCAAGAAAGCCCTATCTATATAGTCTGGACCTGTCTTAAATGCACACACATCCAAACCTTTTTTTATTAAGGCTCTGGTAATTCCTATCGTTATTGTAGTTTTACCGCTTCCGCTTGAAGGGGCAGTGATTAGAATCGTTTTCATATTCATCCCTTTTCCTTACAATAAAAAAGAACCTCAAAAGAGGTTCTAGGTTTCAATGTTATAAAAGCTCAAAAGCATACACTTCTATCGCATCAATCTTTCCCTCCGAAAGAATTTGCAAATATCAGGCAGGTCTCCTGGCTTAGCATCATTTTACTCCCTATGCCTTCCCGAATAAAATTCAGTGGCTGCAAGCTTGGCTTGCCAATAGGTTTCATCAGCTTTTACAGTAACGGTGGGCTGCAGCGGAATCTAACCGCTTTCCCTTTTCATCCAATTATTGGACACCTAATATTAATTATTTAGTTTTCTTGTAGATTATAGCATTAGGGTAATATTAAGTCAAACCATATGTTCATTTCCAAATGCTACTAATCAAGTATAGCTTCCTTATTATTCGCGTCTAATATATAAAGCTTTACTGTTCCACCAATGTGCTTTGGTACTATATCTGCCAGCTCCTTAATCGCACTCACAAAATCTTCTTCTCTTGTTTCATCGACCAATTCAACACAAAGAAAGGCATTCTTGGTGTTTTCAGTCAACATTGTTCTTTGAGCCTCTCTCCAATTCCAGCATCTGCATATAGCACCGGCATCATCCTTATAAACAATTTCACCTTCATATGGCGGCATGTTCTCATCACTTCCCAAGGGTAAAAACTCTTCATTGCCTATTGCCTTGGTCAATTTTATATTTCCTACAAAGGTATCAATATCCTCTCCCCCGCATGGAAGCCCATACCTTAGGGAAATCGAGTTATAAATATCAACTAGAGGGCTTATTGTCCCAATATGGTTGCCGTTATGTATCCTTTTTAATAAAGCTTCTATAGATGCTCTGACACCTTTCTTAGTCTTGAATTTTTGAAAGGCATCTCGCCAAACTGCTATTACCGGATTACTGCTGAATTCTTCCTTTACAAAGAACTTTTTAGCCTCCTGCTCTGCATTATTTAGCATTTCCACGTATGCTTCAACATCTTTAATGTTATTGTCTATCCCCTTGCAAACAACTACTCCAATCTTTGCATTGGGAAATATTGACCAAAACTCATTTTCTATAATAAATCTTTTCATAGTACCCTCCGTATTTTGTATGTTCATATATTTAAATATATATCATTGTTTGTATTATTATCAATTAGATTCTCAATAATTACAAGCTCTACTTTATTATCAACCTTATCTTTAATTCTATTTAGCAACCTATAAAAGCTATAGACAAATACTTTATTTGTACCTATCCTATATTTTAATTATAGCGCAGAAAAACTTGAAACTACTCAAATAGCCTGACTTGAAAAAGTAAATGCCTTGATGATTCTTCAAGGCATTTACTAAGTATTATATTAATTTTTTTAACTCTATGTCAACACGATCTACATAGCTGCTATACATATCCTGCCCGAGTAGCTCATCGAAGTTTTTCTTCAATTCATCTACATCCATATACTCTAACCAATCATCCTTACGCTGTACCAATTGCTTCGTGAAATAAAGTATTTTAATCTCATAACTTTTTGAAAGCTTTTTAAACATATCCTCTAATATCTGCTTATAAGTATCATAGTATCCATATTTCTCCAACAATTCCTTTTGAAATACCAAATAAGATATAAAGCTTCTATCCAGCACGTAGCTTTCAGTTTTGTTGTAATACAAGTGCTGCATCGCTGCCATATGCTCTCCAAATATGATATGTATCATTTCAGCTTGGGGGATTTTACCCTCCAGAAAAAAAGTTCTCATCTCCTGAGTGTATTCAAATCCACCGGGCATTCTTATTTTACTATAGCCGGCAAATTTGTTCTTTATATATGTTGTTTTACCAGTCTTGTCCAATCCCTCAATAATGTATAAATGCATATTAATTACCCCTTATTCATACAAATTAATTCAAATACCTCATAATTATAGCATAAAACGAACTATATTTCACTTCTAAATGAAAAGGATTTACTATCAACAGCCCTCATTGTAGCTAAAATTCCATCCAAATGATCGTACTCATGCTGTAAAAGCTCAGAAAGGTCACCCTGCAGCTTCATCTCCTGTATATCCCAATTCAAATCTCGATATCTTATAGTCAAGCTGCTGTGTCTTTTTACCCAAACAAGTAGATTTGGGAAGCACATGCAATCATCCCAAAGCTCCATCATTTCTTCACTCTTATCTACCAATTCTGGGTTTATGAAAGCTACTGGCTGATCTATATTCATATATAATATCCTTTTCATTACACCTATTTGAGGAGCTGCAATAGCCCTTCCTACGCCATAGGTTTTTCTGAAATTCATCATGGTATCATGCAAGTCAGTCACAATCTGCCTCACTTGACTCAGTTCTTCATACTTAACCTCATCAGAAATCTCATAAAGCTTTTTATTTCCCAGCTGGTAAATATCTTTAACTGCCATATTCGCACCCCTTAATCAATCATTTTTTCTATACAGACCGCAATAGGCGGACAATTGACTTGATTTATAAAATTGTGAACCAATACAGTGTATTTCTTGCAGTCCAAGCTTTTGAAATATTCCATTACAGCATCCTTTTCATCAAAACCACTGTCTCCGCCATAGTATATAACAAGCATTACGATCCCTGCTTTGCACAAAAGCTCCATTGACTTTTCGATAGCTGCTATAGTGGTCGCTGCTTTCGTACCTATGTTGTGATCTCCTTTGGGCAGATAGCCTAAATTAAACATTACAGCTTTTATACCCTTGGGCACATATTTACCTATATTTTGATGTCCGTCCAGTATTAGCTCTGTTCTATCCAGCAATCCAGCATCAACCATTCGCTTTCTTGTATTATCCAGAGCCAGCTGCTGAACATCGAAGGCATATACCCTGCCCTCATCACCAACAAGCTTGGCTAAAAACAAGGTGTCATTGCCATTTCCCATTGTTGCATCAACAACGATATCACCGTGCTGCACCACCTTACTTACCAGTTCATGAGATATATTTAGAGAATTCGTTAATAACATACTTAGCACCTCTAGTAACCGTATTTGCCACTGTATTCAAAGGCATTTTTTATAAGATTAATTCTAGTGTCCTCTTTTGAACCATCTGTTAATACTTCAATCACATCAAATCTGCACATATGATCAAAAAGCTTATATCTTGTCATGAAGAATAAAGCAGCCTTCACTATTTTACCCTGCTTGCTATAGCTTACCGCATCGGCTGGATTGCCATAATCGACTCCCGTTCTGCACTTAACTTCGATAAATAAAAGTACATCTCCCTCAAGAGCAACAATATCTAATTCCCCCACCTTGCAATTGAAGTTCCTTTCCAATATCTTGTAGCCTTGCTTTTCCAAATAACTGCAGGCCACGTCCTCACCATAAGCACCCAAAAGCTTATTATATTTCATGACATTACCCCTTTAGCTTATTCTCCACATCTGAAATAAAAACCAATACCTCGGCCACAACACTATATAGCTCTTGTGGTATCTGCTGTCCCAAATCCAAATGAATTAAGGTAGAAACGAGATCTTCATTCTCAAAGATAGGGACATCATTTTTCATTGCTGTTTTTATGATTCTTTCTGCTGTTTCGCCCCTGCCTAAGGCAGTAATAATCGGTGCATCCTGCCCCTCTTTATAGGATAGTGCGGCGGCCTTCTTCATCTTATCTTTCATTTTACACCTTTATGTCTACATGAAGCTGCCCGTTATCCGTGCGAATAAGCTCCTCTAACTCCAGTAGATTAAATCTTTCTTTTATATCAATAATCTTTAGTGGATTTAAACTATAGCCTCTCGCTTCTAATGCTTGCTTTAGTTTTCCTACAGCACTGTGAATCGTTTTTTTGAAACCTTCTTTTTCTACCTTAAAGGTAATATTGACACTCTTTTTATTAACTGTTATAAGGCTTTCAATATGTCCAAGCTTATCTAGATCCAAGGCCACCAATATTGTGGCATTTTCAGGATTCAGACTTTTATTTCTTTTTTTATCATTAAATACATAAATTTCTGCTGTAGTCTTTTTCTCATTCATTTGAATTGGTATTTGAAGATAGTTTATATTATTATTAATACTTTTTATAAAATCTACATTTCCTTTAACATCCTGCAGCACAGAAGTATCAGCCTTATGCTCCATACTCTGTTCTTTGATTAGAAGTTCAAGCTTTGCACCTAACTTCATAATATCTTTAAAGTTCTCTGTTACTTCTGTTTTGTTCTGCAGTACTTCGGGCTTTAAAAACATTTTTTTTAGTTCTTGCTTGATTTCCTTCACATCTACATGACTTTTTTCTAGGCCCTCCACTAGTTTCTCTAAGGCTTCCAGCTGTGTTGACAGCTTATTCTCTCCCTTTGTATGATCAACTATGGCTTTCACTGTTTCAGGCGTTATTTTGATATCTTTAGACAGCAAATACGCTGCTTGTTCAGGCTTCGCTTGCGAAACAGTTTCAAAGGCTTTGATTATTGTATCTATTAATTTCTCAAACTTTTGACCATCCTGCTTTATAAGGTTCTGCTTAACAGCCTCAGACTGTGAATTTTCATCTTTGATTACATTTGCCAACTGTTCCATAACTGCCTTTGGATTATATTCTTGAGCCTTTTGAACCATAGGCTTTTCGGCTGTTATTTGTTTTTGTAAGACTTCCAATTTGTTTTCTGTCGGTTTTGTTTCTGTTTGTTTTACTTCAGGTTGTTTCGTTTCAAGTGACTTTCCCTCTGTTTGCTTCGCTTCATTTTGTATGATCGATTTTATTTCATCAGCCACAGCCTCTCCATTTTTTTGCATAGCCTTCACTTTTTGCTGGCTTTGCGGTTCCAATGCAGCTGCCATTTTTACAAGTCTTGTGATTTCAGTTTTGCTTATATTGAGTTCTGATTGAAGCAGTGCAACTGCCTTAGCTGCATCCCCTTGTGCTAAATTCTCAATGCTCTTTTGAGTATTAACCAGAGTAACAATATTTTCTTTTGTGACTGGCATGTTGTATTTCATCAAAAGCTTTGCTGCCTGAAAGGTGGTTTCATCAGACTTTATATCCATTTGCTGCAATAGCTGCTGTAATTTTGAGTCATCACTAATAATTGTCTTCTGATTATCTGTTTTAAGTTCAGCAAAGACAGCTTCTGCAGTCATACTGTTAATTACCAGTTCTACCGACTGTCCCGGCATTGCATCGACAGCTTTCATCAATGCTGCGGTAAAAATCTGACCGGATGCAGTCTTAATAGAAATGCTTTGTCCCAGCACTTCTATTACTTTGCCCTTCACTGTATCTCCTACTTCTAAATTTGATACAGCTTCAGCTAACTTTGATGCTATTGCAATTTGACCTTGTGTTGTAACTCTCATATCATCACTTCTCTATATATTTTTTGTAAAGCTGCGTCTATGTATTGGTAGTAATCCCAGCTTTCTGATGCAATCCATGTGTTCTTTGGTTCCGTAGCCTTTGTGCTTAGAAAACTTATATTCAGGATATATGCTGTCATAAGAGCTTATCAGTCTATCCCTTTCCACCTTTGCTATGATTGAAGCAGCTGCAATGGAATGGCTCAGGGTATCGCCCTTTACGATGCCTTTTTGAGGTATCGCTACATCCTTTAAAGTAACAGCATCCAACAAAATATAATCAGGCTGTACACTTAATGCCTCTATTGCTCTTTTCATAGCTACGTAAGTTGCATTAAGAATGTTGATTTCATCGATAAGCTCCACTTCTGCCATGCCAACACCAACAGCCAGCGCTTTTGCTTTAATTTCATCATATAAAAATTCACGCTTTGCCTCAGAAACCTTCTTAGAGTCATTCACTCCAGGTATTACGACACCTTCAGCAAATATTACTGCTGCAGCTACTACAGGTCCTGCCAAAGGCCCTCTGCCAACCTCATCAATTCCTGCTATAAGTTTATAACCTTGTGCGTGATATTGCCTTTCATACTCTGTCAATATATGTAAACGTGCTATTTCTTTTTCATCATATTTTATTTTAACAGCCATTTTTATCTCCTTTGAGTTTCATGATATATTTATCGGCGAAATAAGTTTATGAATATAGTGCAAATAGATTAATATTTCTAGTTATAAGACTTATTCTAATCTGAACTTTACGGTGCGAGGCACCAAAATTGACAGATTTGAATATGAGCATATGCAGACTGCATATGCTCATATGTATTTACTCTTGTTCTGCGTTTCTTTCCTATTTCTTTAAAAAGATCATGTACTGCCATTTCTTTATGTGAATCATCCAGCTTGTATTTTTCCTTCAAGTTGCTGAAAAAGTCCTTCTGAAATCTCTCTAAAAGCTTAATGCCCAACTCATAGACATCTAGTATGTCATCTTTTATAGCTCCAGTAAAAGCAAGGTTAAGAGCCACTTGCTCATCTTTAAACTTTGGCCATAGTATACCCGGAGTATCTAAAAGCTCCAGTTCCGGATTAATTTTAATCCACTGCTTGGCTTTGGTAACTCCTGGTCTATCACCGGTCTGCGCCACACTACGACCTGCCATTTTGTTGATCAATGTTGACTTCCCAACGTTTGGAATTCCTATTATCAAAGCTCTTATTGTTTTAACAAGCAAACCCTTGCTTTTTAATCTATCAATTTTCTCTTTCATTAATAGCTTAGCAGCAGTGGTGGCTTCTTTAAGTCCAGTTCCCTTAATAGAATTCGCAAGAATTACCCTCGTATTGTTGGAGGTATAGTACTTAATCCAAAGTCTATTTGCGTTTTCATCTGACAGGTCACTTTTATTGAGAACAATAATTCTTGGTTTTCCGCCAACTATTTGATCAACATCAGGATTCCTGCTGCTCATCGGTATTCTTGCATCTACAAGTTCTATTACCACATCTACCAGCTTCAAATCCTCTGCTATTTTTCTTTTAGCTCTGGTCATATGACCGGGATACCATTGTATATTCAAACTTCGCACCTCATTTATCTTCTGTTTTACATATATATTTTACCATATAGTTGAAATTATATAGCTTCTTTTTTTATACAAATGAAAAAAGGGCTAAAAGCCCTTTTATCTACTAACTCTAACTTCTTTAATTTTAGCAGCTTTACCAACTCTGTCTCTAAGGTAATTAAGCTTAGCTCTTCTAACCTTACCTCTTCTGATTACTTCGATTTTGGCAAGCTTTGGTGAGTTAACTGGGAAAGTTCTTTCAAC
>JARBUB010000137.1 GCA_029239905.1 Clostridia bacterium | reverse complement strand
TAAGAAACAATAAAAAGCGTTCGGATACACCCCAATATCTCGAAGAAAAATTGGATAAGGAATTTTTACGTTTTTGTAAAGGGTTATGGAATTTCTCTAAAACACGTAAACGTACTATAATGGATTTACATAAAAAATATCCCGATAAATCGTTTTTCGTTATTGATAGCAGAAGAAAAATGAATAAGCTGTTAAATCAATGGAGAGTTGAAAAAGCTAAAAATATCAACTCTGCATTGCGAGCATAAGCCGAAGTAAATTTGATACCCCATACCCAGAATGACATGCCGTATATCTAATCGCAATTGCGCCGCCCATTGAAATAATATCAATATAATTATTATATTCGTCTAAGAGCAAATAGGTGAGCTACATGGGCTAACCAATCTATAGGAGCTATATACAAGAACTATAACCTCCCTAATAATTTATTGCTGCATAAAACAAAGGACCATTGGCTTTACCAATAGTCCTTTGTTTTTTACTTTCTGCCTACAGCAGATGGCTTTTCAGCTCATGTTGAGAAAAAGCCTTTGTCATCAGGGACTCAGTAAAATACTTCCCCTGAATTACGATTTATTACGATATATTCTTGGCCGTTTAGAAATTTAGCAGTATCCAATCTCTTCACCTCCTTGTACATAGTCTGTACACTTTAAAGAAAAATATAAAATGAAATATGTTTTGCTTAATAAGACTGCGTAAATATTCAGGATACAAAATAATAAGTTTTTACAAGTATGGGAAATATACTAATCATAGTATTCACACTTTGTGAAAAGGAGATAAGCATTTTGAATGAAGGTTTGGTGGTTTTTGTAAGAGCAATAATTGGCTATTTTTCTCTGCTGATTTTTGCAAGGATAATAGGAAAAGAACAGATAAGCCAAATGACTTTCTTTGATTATATTTTAGGAATTACAATAGGTTCTATAGCCTCTGAATTGACAACAGATTTGTCAAGCAGGGCTTGGCCTCACTGGATAGGGCTTGCCACATGGGCTTCCTTGGGCTACTTAATGGAAAAGATAAGCATAAAGTGGAGATATGCGGCTAAGTTTTTGGAGGGTGAGCCTGCTATAGTCATAATGGACGGAAAGATTATGGAAGATGTCCTTAGAAAAGTGAAGTATAGTGTATCGGATATTCTTGTGCTCCTTAGAAACAAGGATGTGTTTAATCTTAACGAAGTAGCCTATGCTATTATTGAGACAAATGGTGCGCTATCAGTGCTTAAAAAGCCTGAACACCTGCCTTTAACACCAAAAGATATGAATATTAAGGTAGAGACAACTGGTATTAGTACAGAAATGATATACGATGGAATTGTAATAAAGGAAAACTTAAAGCAGCTCAACAAGAATGAACAGTGGCTGCACAGCGAACTAAAAAAGCATGGGATAAAAGACCCTGCTGAGGTGTTCTTGTTGACTCTAGATCCAGGAGGGAATTTATATATTGATAAATACGAAGATCACATGAAAAAGGTAACTGATATAGGTGATTACAAAGGCCCTTACTAAGGAAGGTGAAATTATATGAGAAAGTTCTTTGTTATTAGTCTACCTATTGGGGCATTGATTTTCTTTGTATTAATTATGATTAGCGGTAATTATCTTAAAATGCCTATGGGAAAAAATGATAACATTCCTGAGATAATTGAAGTTCTAATTCATAATCTTGACGAAGAGAAGTGGGAAGAAGCAAATCGCAATACTGAGGTATTAAGCAAAGCTTGGAGTAATATTATTGAAAGAGTTCAATTCAGCTCAGAGAGGGATGAAATAAATGCATTTTCTATGAATGTAGCACGCCTCCGAGGTGGGATTGCTGCAAAGGATAAAGCAAATTCTCTTTCGGAACTATATGAAGCATATGAACATTGGAAGGAGCTAGGTAACTAATACAGAAGGAAGGCGAATGACTTGTTTAAAGGAACTAAGAAAACAGGGGTCAGGCTTGAGTAATTCATGCTTGACTCCTGTCCTTTGATTAAAATTCTATTTGCCGTTAATTAAGATTTGCAATGATTGCACTCAAGCAGGGTGCTTTCATATATCACAGCTCCTGATATACCAGTTGTAGAGTTGGATGGCTGTATGGTTATTCTTACATCAGCGGACAAAGATACAACTGTGGGCAGTTCTATTCTTGAAGACCATGTAGGCGGGTCTTCAGAAGTCGGAAATAGCTCGTTTCCAAAGCCTCCAATATCCATAAAGTAAGCAGTTGTAATGTACATATCGTAATTGCCAAAATAGGAGGGGTAAGGGAGTGTAGCCAGTACACTGATTGACTGCCCTCCTCTAGGACCGAAATTAGCAAATGCAGTTGCACCTGTCCCAAAGGGCAATCTTCCTTTCTTTTGCAGCTCTACACAGCACGGGATTGGAATTAGAGAAGGTACGCATAGTACGTCTCCGGGAATTAGAAGGTTCGGATCGGGAATATGGTGGTTATTCGCATATAGGGCTTCTAACCTTACCCTAAATATTCGGGATAGAGTAAATAGAGTATCCCCGGGGGATACAACGTATCTTCCTTTAAAGCCATCTGGGCACGATGTTGGAACTCTTGGAACTTGTCTGGACATTTTATTTCCTCCTAATATTAATTGTTAAAAACAGTGAGATTCTTATATAATATGAATTTGAAAATATGTATGCAGCATGTTCGTTAAATAATATAAAAAGTAGAAGTTCATTATTTATACTTATGGCAGATTAGAGGAACGTTGAAATATATGATTTCTTGGGGAAAGCACTCTCATTATGATTTTTAAACTAGCTTATTGCACAACCAGTCGCAATAGCTATGTTTACTGCATAGTAAGCTAAGTTGTGGTAGAATATAATTTGATATAGAGTTAGCTTAGATCAAACTAAATTATTAGCTGAATCAATAAAGAGGTGCAAAATGAAAAACTATAAGTTTGTTTATAATAATAAAGAGTATGAACTTGGTGAAGAAAATTGCAGTTATATGAGAAATGATGAAGAGCATCCTGTAGCAGGAATTGAGAGAAATAATATAATTGAATTACTTTGTCAACAAGAAATGGTCGATTTTGATGTAGAGTACTATGATCAGCCTTGTCAAAACTGCTCTGACCTGGAAAAAGAAAAAAGTAAATATTTCAAGTTTCTTGGATATCACTTTTTTATTTATACAAAGAAAGACAAATATGTCATTAGCGAAATTTCAAAAGAATATGAAGGTACAACCTTCAACAAGTTATTAAAGCAAGGGATTGTTGATGACAGCTATATTGTGAATCTAGTTGCATGCGCTGAATGTGGAGATTACACTATAGAAATTGAGCAGTGTGAAGTATAGACCTTATTGTAAAGGTTTAATGCAAATATATAGACTTAACATATTATATTTACGAGGTTAATTGCACAGTAGAGTATTATAAGGAGATACATATGACAAACTTTTTACCTATTAACAAAGAGGATATGAAGGAACGAGGATGGGAACAGTTGGATTTTGTTATTGTTTCCGGTGATGCTTATGTTGATCATCCCTCCTTTGGAACAGCAGTAATTGGAAGAGTTCTTGAAAGCAGAGGCTATAAGGTTGGGATAATTGCTCAGCCTGAATGGGAGAACAATGAGGCTTATAAGGTTTTGGGGAAGCCAAGGCTAGGCTTTCTCATTACTTCAGGGAATATAGATTCTATGGTAAATCATTATACAACGGCAAAAAAGAAAAGAAGCGATGACCTATACTCTCCCGGTGGTAAAGGAGGATATAGGCCTGATAGAGCAACAATTGTTTATTCCGCTAAGGTTAGAGAGCTGTATAGTGATGTTCCGATTATATTAGGTGGTCTAGAGGCAAGCTTAAGAAGATTTGCCCATTATGATTATTGGTCTAACAAGGTAAGAAGATCAATCCTATTAGATTCCAAAGCTGACTTAGTGGTTTATGGGATGGGTGAACGTCAAATAATAGAAATTGCAGAAGCTCTAGACAGCGGTATACCAGCTAAAGAAGTCACTTTTATTAAAGGGACAGTATATAAAACCAAGGATAGAGATAGAGCCTATGAAGCTTTATTTTTACCACACTATGACGAGATACTTGAATCTAAGAAAAAATATGCAGAAAGCTTTATGATGCAATATAACAATATGGATTCTATTGTAGGAAAGCCTTTGGTTGAATCCTACAAGAATTATTATGTTGTTCAAAATCCACCTCCTGAGCCTATGCCACAAATGGAGCTGGATGATGTTTATTCACTGCCTTATATGAGGACATATCATCCCATCTATGAGAAGATGGGCGGGATACCAGCGATTAAGGAAGTAAAGTTTAGTCTGATTAGCAATAGAGGCTGCTTTGGAAACTGCAGCTTCTGCGCGATTACCTTCCATCAGGGAAGGGTAGTGCAGCCAAGAAGCCATCGCTCAATTTTAGCAGAGGCAAAAAAAATTGTATGGGATCCTGAATTTAAGGGGTACATCCATGATGTAGGCGGACCAACTGCAAATTTCCGTCATGCTGCCTGTGAAAAACAGGTAAAGCACGGAGTTTGTGTAGATAGACAATGCTTATATCCAAAGCCATGCAGTCAGCTTAAGATTGATCACACGGATTATTTAAAGCTTCTTCGGAACTTAAGACAGCTTCCCAACGTCAAAAAGGTATTCATTAGATCAGGATTAAGGTACGATTACCTGGTACATGATAATAATGATGAGTTCTTCAGAGAGCTTTGTGAACATCATATAAGCGGTCAGCTTAAGGTGGCACCAGAGCATATATCTCCAAAGGTATTAGAGAAAATGGGAAAACCCCAAAGAGAGGTATATGATAAATTTACAAAGAAATATCATAAGATAAATGAGAAATTAGGAATGAAGCAATTTCTTGTTCCTTACCTGATGTCAAGCCATCCGGGTTCAGACTTGAAGGAGGCTATAGAGCTTGCTGAATATCTTAGGGACCTAGGGCACATGCCTGAACAGGTGCAGGACTTCTATCCGACACCAGGTACATTATCTACCTGTATGTATTATACGGAGCTGGACCCAAGAACAATGGAGCCAGTATATGTACCGAAATCAGCTCATGAAAAAGCGATGCAGCGGGCACTAATACAGTACCGCAAACCACAAAACTATAATTTGGTTTTTGAAGCACTGAAGAAGGCCGGAAGAGAGGATTTAATCGGCTTTGATAAAAGATGTCTAATAAGGCCTAGGCAGATGACAAACATAAATAAACCGAATAAGCCAACGGATAAGGGCAAAAAAGTAATAGAAAATAGAGGAGCCAAGAAAAGGACAAACACAAAGCCTAAAGGCAGGAAGAGCTGATGAACAGATCGTTTAGATAGGGGGCTTTATTATGATGAAATTAGAAAAGAAAAACTTTTGGGTTATAGGATTATGTATAGTCGTTTTATCATTTATACTGTTTGCAGTAGGAATGAATGTTTATTCGTCAGTGGCTTTAAGTACCGGAAATTACATGGGTTATTTAGTTTTTTCATTCATTGTTGGTGCTGTGGCTGCGATTTTAATATATTTTAGACTAAAAATTGCATTCATATCTTTTGCAGCGGGGTTGATACTGGGATTCATTTTAATGTTCAATGCTCTAATGTCCAACCTTTCAGGTTGGGGAGATTTAGCAGGGATATTGAATTTGATGATGTTTACTATACTCGGTTTCGGGGTAGGCTTGCTGATTGAACTTGCATATTATTTATATAAAAGGTTTAAAAAGTAGATATTATTTTTGACATTGATATAGGATACTTTAAATAAGGAAGCTGGTGAAATTTTTCATAATTTTACCAGTTTTTTTCTTGGTATATATTGACAAATAAATAAAGGAGTATTATAATTAACAGTGCTAATATTATTAATAGATGTTAATAATATTAACGACAAAATATGCTTGAAATAATGAAATGAGGACAACGTGAAAAAAGAACAAATAATTGATGACAAAAAGAATATCAAAAGACAAAGAGTAAAGATGTATTTTCTTGAGGCGACAAAAGAGTTAATTATAAATGAGGGAGTAGAAAGTGTTAGTGTAAGAAAGGTAGCAGATATAGCAGGATATTCTTATGCGACAATTTATAACTACTTTGAAGATATTAACGAATTATTATGGAAAGTTAGAAGCTTAATAATGAATGATATCGCTTCTTATATGCAAAAGAAAATAAATGAACCCTTGAATGATTTGGAAGGAATAAAAAAGTTATTCAAAATATACATCTCTTATTATTTTGAGAACCCTAATGTTTTTAAGTTTTTCTATTTCCATCAGCTGAGCAAACGCGGTGATTCAGCTGTAATCACAGAAGCTGAACCTAATTTTGAAGAAATATGGAAGGAAACCTTAAAGTGCTTTGTAGTGGATAGCACATTGCAGGAGAAGGATATTCAAGTAGTATCCAAAATATTTATTTATGCAATGCACGGGATGATAGCTATAAGCCTTTCTGATAATGACGGCTTAACTGAAGAAAATGTATACAGAGATCTCGAGAATATAGTTGATTATATACTGCTAAAAAAGTAATGACTGGGTAATGCTTAAAAGCTGCACCTAAATAAAATAGGAGGAGAAGAATGATTCAGTTAAATCAAAAACATATAATTAATACTGTAGAAATGGACTCGAATTGGAAGACTATCTGCAGAATTGGCGGGGTAGCTGCCATAATGGCAACAGTGGGAACTCTGCTTGATATAGCTATAACATTTCTACCGGGATGGGGAACCTCAACGGCACCAGAAACTGCAATTGGCTGGTTTACTCTATTTCATGATAATTGGTTGCTAGGACTTCGCAACTTGGATTTACTAAATGTTATGATATCAATCTTTTTAATACCAACGTTTTGTGCACTTTATGCCATTCACCATGGAATTAATAAGCAATATACTACTCTTGCAATTACTCTTTTTATAGTGGCTACTACAATCTTCATAGGAAACAATACTGCGTTACCTATGCTTGAATTGAGTAGCAAGTACACTGCAGCGACAACTGATACTCAAAGAAGTATCATTGCGGCAGCAGGAGAGGCAATGCTCGCTAGAGGTAAGCATGGCAGTCCGGGTGCTTTTATGGGATTTGCTTTATCAACCCTCGCCAGTATCTCATTTGCTTTTATTATGCTGAAGGGTAAAATTTTTAGCAAGGCAACAGCTTATATTGGGATTATAGGATTCTCTTTGTTGTTGGTGTACATGGTACTTGTGACCTTTGTATCAAGTTCAGATAATCTTATTATGATGCTTGCTATGCCCGGTGGACTTCTGGCTTTGGGATGGAACATTGGGGTGGCTAAAAAGCTGTTGCAATTAAGCAAGAAGGAATTCGATGTAAAAGGAAGGGGTTAATCATGAAAATAGGTATTATTGTATATTCCCATACTGGGAACACATTCTCTGTTGCACAAAGGCTGGAGGAAAAGCTAACAGCTGAGGGGCATTCTGTAAAAATTGAGAAAGTTAC
>JARBUB010000136.1 GCA_029239905.1 Clostridia bacterium | reverse complement strand
TAAGCAAGCCACTATAACGGCTGTAAGCTTTGCATACCGCAAACCCTTGTCGCTACTTATGCTTATTTTCATTGCTTTACCTCCTTTTGGTAACTTCTTGTTATTTTAACTTCTTTTTCATGCACTGTCAAATTTTTTTCCAATTATTTACTATTTAGAGTCAATTTTTAGATCAAAATCTGGCAACAACTCATCCTAATATTAACCATAAGGCATCTCTATTATTAATTATTTCCAAGAAGACTATCATTATACACTTTTATAATATTTATATGATATATTATGTCCCATTTCCAAGTTTGTCCCACTTTCTATATTTCTATTATATTCAACACAGCAATATATTATTATAAAAAAATACCGTACCAAACAAGGTACGGTAAATATACTACTATAATTTTGTCATAATATTGCCTTACGTCAAAACTTATTTAGTTTGTATTTATTGATTCTTAAATGTTAAATAACTTCTTGCCATTTTCTAAGGTAGTCCGTGCTACTTCATCAAAAGTCAGCCCCTTAATTTCTGCAATCTTCTCTGCAACATATCTTACATGGCCAGGGTAATTACGTTGTCCCCTATATGGTGCCGGAGTAAGATAAGGACTGTCGGTTTCAATTAGCAGCATATCCAAAGGTATCTCTCGAACTACCTCCACTGTTTTTACGTTGTTTTTGAAGGTTAGTGGGCCACTTACGGATAGATAAAAACCCAGCTTCAAGCATTCCCTAGCCATCTCAACACTGCCCGAGAAGCTATGCAGCACTCCTCCCATCCCTGATACATTCATTTTATTGAATATATCCATAATATCACCATGGGACTCCCTATCATGTACAATAATAGGAAGCTTTAGCTGCTTTGCAAGATCAATCTGTTCCATAAACCTTTGCTTTTGTACTTCTCTAGGAGAGAAGTCATAATGGTAGTCCAATCCTATTTCACCAATCGCCTTAACCTTTGTATTTGCAGCCAGATCGCTAAGAATCTCAGTAGTTTTGTTATCCATAGACTTTGCATCGTGGGGGTGTACGCCCACAGAAGCATATATAAAATCATATTCCTTAGAAAGTGCAATAGAGCTAAGAGAGGTTTCTAGATTGCTAGCCGCATTTAGAATCAGTTCTACACCCTCTGCCTTACACTGCTCTATTATTTGTCTGCGATCTTCATCAAATCTATCATCATCTAAATGAGCGTGGGTATCAAATAACATTTTGCCATCCCCTTTTTAGCTTACATCAGTTCCGGATTTTATTTCAGCCATTGGTGTCAGCAAAGTCAATGTTTCATCATCGGAGGCAGCTAAAATCATACCATTGGATTCTATTCCCCTTAACTTTACAGGCTTTAGGTTCGCAACCAATATAACGTGCTTTCCAATTAGATCCTCTGGCTTGTATGTCTTAGCAATACCTGAGACAACCTGCCTTTTTTCTTCTCCTACCAGCAATTGAAGCTTCAGAAGCTTATCAGATTTTTCAACCTTTTCACATTCCAAAACCGTTGCTACCTTAAGCTGAACCTTTGCAAAATCATCAATTGTAATAAGTCCGTCTTCTTCGGGCTTTACTTCAACCTTTTCTTCCTTCTTCTCTTCAACCTTAGGCTCTTCTTTAGGAGTATTTAATTCTAAAGCTGCATGAATCTCCGCAAGCTTCTTCACTTCATCAATTCTTGCAAACATTGGCTTCGCTTCATTTACCTTACTGCCTGCAATGATGCCATCAAAAGACTTAATGCTGTTCCAGTCAGTTTTGGTTGCATTGATCTGTCTTTGAATTTCAACTGCTGTGTCTGGTATAAAAGGTAACAAAAGCACTGAGGCTATTCTGATACTTTCTAAGAGGTTATATAGTACCGTTTTTAGTCTGGCTTTGCCTGCATCGTCCTTTGCCAGTATCCATGGCTGTGTTTCATCTATATACTTATTGCTTCGCTTCAAAAGGGTAATGACTTCGTCTAATGCATCTGCAACTCTATACTCATTCATTTTCTCTTCAACCCTGTCAGGAGTTTCTAAAGCAAGATTAATTAGTTCTTCATCAATAGGTTCTTTGACATCAGGTTCTGCAACAATTCCCCCAAAGTACTTGTCAACCATAGTAACTGTTCTATTCACTAAATTACCCAAATTATTAGCCAAATCACTGTTGATTTTGCCAATCATGTGCTCATAGGTTAAGTTTCCATCTTGTGCAAAAGGCATTTCTTTTAGCAGATAATATCTTACTGCATCTAGACCAAAATAGTTAACCAAATCCTCTGCATAAATCACATTGCCTTTGGATTTTGACATTTTATCCTTACCTTGAAGCAGCCATGGATGGCCAAATACTTGCTTAGGCAGTTCTTCACCTAGAGCCATAAGGATTATAGGCCAATATATGGTATGGAATCTTACAATATCCTTTCCTATTATATGCACGTCCGCAGGCCAGTACTTTTTGTAAAGCTCTCCACTTTGCCCGTCAGGATTATATCCAAGAGCTGTAATATAGTTGGACAGTGCATCCAACCATACATAAACTACATGCTTATCGTCAAAGCTAACAGGTACTCCCCAGTTAAAGGAGGTTCTAGATACACAAAGATCCTGCAGTCCAGGTTTAATAAAGTTGTTTATCATTTCATTCTTTCTTGCTTCTGGCCATATAAAGTTCGGATTTTCTTCAATATGCTTTACCAATTGATCTGCATAATTAGACAATTTTAGGAAATATGCTTCCTCGCTAGCCTTTTGTACTTCACTTCCACAATCAGGGCACTTACCCTCTGCAAGCTGTGTTTCAGTGTAAAAGGACTCACAAGGTGTGCAATACCATCCCTCATAAGAGCTTTTATAAATATCTCCTTGCTCATAGAGCTTTTTAAAAATCTTTTGTACTGTTTCCATATGTTCTTTATCTGTAGTTCTTATAAATTTGTCGTAGCTGACATTCATGAAGTCCCAAATTCTTCTGATTTCACCTGCAATCTTATCCACGTGCTGCTTGGGTGTCAATCCATCTGCAATCGCTTGCTGCTGAATCTTTTGACCATGCTCATCTGTACCTGTCAAGAAAAACACATCATAGCCAGTCATTCTCTTAAATCTCGCAATAGCATCTGATACTACAGCTTCATAAGTATTTCCGATATGGGGAATCCTTGATGTATAGGCTATAGCTGTTGTTAAATAAAATTTTGGTTTACTCATTTTTCATTCCTCCTTATATAAAAAAAACAAAAGAGGCCTCACCCCACCATGGGACGAAGACCTCGTGTTACCACCCAAATTTACATTTGCATCGCTGCAAAAATCTCTATAAGTGACTTGCTGAATTGCGCATCACCCTGCCTTATAACGTAGGCTGTCGTCGCTGGCTTAGTAAAAACCTCACCCGCAAAGTTCAGGGGCCATGTTCAGTCAATCTAATGTACCGGCTCTCACCAAGGATTATTGAAAATCCAACCGGCTCTCTAAAACAATTCAATCAACTTACTCTTCCCATCATTACCTTTGTTCTTATAACAAGACTTCGTTTATTTATTAATATTTCACTTAGAAGTCTTTTATATTTTCTAACTTATTGTAAAAAATATACACCAATTATTAATCATTGTCAATCATTATAGTATTTTTATTTAAATAGAATTGTACATATGATTACAGCACCTATAACTCCTGCCAAATCGGCAATGAGAGCCGCTGCTAAAGTGTGTCTGATATTTTTTATACCAATAGATCCAAAGTAAATGGTAATTGTATAGAAGATGGTCTCGGTACTGCTCATTATGGTACTGGCTACTATGCCAGCAAAGCTATCCGCTCCCTCACGTTTGAGTATATCAGCTAATACCCCTAACGCCCCGCTTCCTGATAACGGCTTCATAATTACCAAGGGCATTACCTCTTTTGGTATGCCCATAATATTGGTTACCGGACTCAATATGTACAATATAAAGTCTAAGCCTCCGGATTTCCGAAGCATTCCTACCGCCAAGAGCATTGCGGCAATGTAGGGAAATATCCTGTAGGTAATCTGCAGACCCTCCTTTGCACCCTCTACAAACACTTCATAAACCTTAACTCCCTTGATATAGCCATATGTCAAAATAAATAAGATTATCAGTGGAATGATGTAGCTCATCTTGAACCACCTGTGGTCCTCTCTAAGAGCTTGCAAGCAATAATGCCGGTTGTAAGTGCAAGCATGGAGTTTATTAGGGCAGGAAGTATTATGATGCCCGGATTTGCTGAACCCATAGATGAGCGCAAGGACAATACGGTAGCAGGAATAAACTGTGGAGGTGCAGCGTTGATAACGAGGAACAAGCACATGGCATTGGTAGCAACATCTTTTTTCGTATTTAGCTTCTGAAGCTCATCCATAGCCTTCAGACCCATAGGTGTTGCAGCATTGCCCAACCCCAGCATATTGGAGGTCATGTTCATAACCATAGCACCCATGGCATTGCCCTTCGAAGGAAGCTCATTAAATATCAGTCTCAAAACTGGCCTTATCAATAGCGAAAGCTTATCCACCAACCCAGATTTCTCCGCCACCTTCAGTACACCACACCACAGCACCATGCCCCCAATGAGTCCTAAGGCAAGTTCCACGGAAGTTTTAAGGGAATTAAATATTTCGTCATTAAGTAATGCCAGCTTTCCGCTGGTGGCAGCAAATGCTACGGCCATAGCTATCATGAAGAACCATATCTTATTAATCATATAAAATCCCACCATTCATTGTGTATTAGTACAATGTATGGTAGGATGAGTTCATTTATTCAAATCCTGTGGCAAATATCTAGGAAGTGGAAAGAAGAAACCCCATTATTCATTGTTATGTGTACAATGAGTAATGGGGTTTCTCGGGTTTATGTACTTACACTTGAGGTATTAGATATTAAACATTGTTGCAGGTTTAACTTCCGGGGGGTGATTAAATATACAACAATGTCAATTCGCTTAAATTTAATAACATTACTGAGAACGGTTCTAAAATTCAGTCTTAACTAGCAATTATAATGATTAATTATATATGAAATATAATTGTTTTTGGTTCTGGTACCTCATTATAAGCTATTGTGTTAACATTCATACCTGCAACCGTCATACCTATTAACATCGCAGAGATCATCAAAAGTGCACAAAATTTCTTCATTATTATTCCTCCCAAAATGTTATTTTGATTAACAATATGTTATAATATAAAGATATACTACTTATCAATTAATGTCAATATGCTAAATTTGTTTATTACATTAAACTTTTTTCATAATTTTAATACAATTAAGGTATATATTTAACAGGAGGCGTTATTATGATTGCTATTGGTCAAAAAATAAAAGAAGCTAGGAAAGAAAAGAAAATGACGCAGGAAGAGCTGGCTGATAGTAATATATCACGAAGCTTAATTAGCCTTATTGAAAATGATTTATCCTACCCCTCCATGCAAACCTTAGAATACCTTGCCACAAAACTAGATAAACATATCAGCTATTTTTTAGTAGAAGATGATTCAGATTCTTTGAATTTGATTGCAGATTTAGAATATTTATTAGATACAGAGGAATATATACAAATTATTCAGAAGGCAGAAAGCTATATTAAATATAAGGTTAATAACTTAGAAAGTACAAAGAAACAATATTTAGGAGCTCTGTTTTGCATATTAGGTATCGCTTATTATCAAACAAATAATCAACTAGCTTATGACTATTTAACCAGCTCAATCAATTATCTAAAATTCGAAGGAAGCAATAAATATATTAGCAAAGCATACAACTACCTAGCTTTAGTCATGTACCGACAGAAAAATTATGAGCATATGGAAAATTATCTGCGTTTGGCGGATGCATGTTTTAATGTTATAACATATGAAAACTTGAATCAAAAGCTTAATATACTCTATAACCTTTCGCTTGCTTATTATTATCAGCATAAATATAATTTAACCACTGATATTTTGCAGGAAGCACTTACATACTCGAAAAAGCATGAGATATATTACAGCTTTGGTGAGTTTAATATGCTGCTTGCACTTTCATACAAGAATATTGATAGAATAGAAGATGCAATAGAATGCAATAGCAAAGCACTTAAATATTATAAGCTCACCGAAAATAAGCTTATGGAGCATCGTTGCTATATCAATATGTCTATTCTGTTTAGAGTATGCGGCGATCAATATAACTCACTGAATTATATCAATGATGCGATTATTTACTTTCAGTCAATAGGTGATGAAGTCAGATTGATAAATGCTCGTGTTGAAAAGGTGATTTGCATGTATGTATTTAACAACGACAATGATGCAATTGTAGAAGCCGTAGACAACATAATGGGTCAGCCAAATTGTAGTGATTATTCAAAGGGAGAATTATTTTCTATCCTTGCATCTTTGAAGCTAAAAGGTAAAGATTATGCGGGTTCCCTACACTTATATAAAGAAGCTGAAAAAATCTTATTTGATTATAATGATACCGAAATGAACACACTTATTTATCGAGGTCTAAGCAAAATATATGACTATTTAAACGATAGTCAAAATTCTAGCTTATATAACGCAAAACTTGAGAAGTTACTAAAGGACCGTCCCTATTATAAAAAATACCTTAATGACAATACATTGTTTAACATATAAAAGCAAAAGCTGTTTCTTTCGAAGCAGCTTTTGCTTTTCATTCATAAGATCTCTAATTCGTTTTAAGGGCAAAGATTATGCAGTCTGGCTTTTTCATTATTTAGCCTTAAAAAGTTCAATACTACTTTGTTAAATTCCAATTTATTTTCAAATTGCGGAGCATGTCCAACACCACAAATAATTACAAGTTCTGATTTATCAATATGTTCTTGCACCATTGCCAGTTCAATTATAGGAGTCAGCATATCAAATTCAGATGCAATACAAAGTGTTGGCACCTTTATCCCATTAATTTTATCCAGTATATTATACGTATGACTGCTTTCTGCAAGCTTGATAAAAGCATCAAACCAAGGCTTTTTAAACACTCTGCCGAAAGCCTTGACTCTATTGTCAATCCACTTGCAATTTTCCTCACAAAACTTAGGCGAATAAATATAGGGCATAATTTGCTTAAAGAACTTTTCTCCATCATATTGCATAGCCATATTAATCCATGAATCCTCAACATCTCGCAAATGTTTGGTAACCCTAGCTGTTGTATTGCATAAAACCAAACTTTGCAGCATATTTTGATATTTAAGCGCAAATAGCATTGCAACCTTCCCCCCATAGGATATCCCTAACATATGCACCTTCTCTATACTCAGCTTATCTAAAAGCGCCTTTAAGTCCTCCACATGAATATCTATATTAAAACTCTCTTCAACATATTGAGATTGACCTTGGTTGCGGAAGTCAACCCTTAGTAACCGATATTCTTTCGTGTATAGGGGCACAAACCCATACCAATCAGCAGTATTCATCATTATACCATTTAGAAGCACTAAGGTTTCGCTTCCGCCTCCATCTAACTGATAGAAAATTTCTACACCATTTAATATTTCCTTAGGCAAGATTAGCACCATCCCAACAACAACTATTTTATATATTGTACATCTACAATATATAATAATATATTTTCTCCTTATAACCAACAACATTTGACTGTTATACTGTTATTTACGGACAAAAACTATGCCTAGTTTTTTATTGCAGGACATAATCAATTCGTATGTCTGCTACATATAATGCAATTAACACGTTGCAAGGAGTGATATGAATGCCTTTTTATCCATTCTTTTGTCCTTATATGAATCAACAGGATGAAGACTATGAAAATGATGACTTCCGTTCACCAGACGGCTTTGGACCTCCAAACTTCCCTGGTCAAGGTCCTGGCTTTGGACCTCCTTTTGGACCTCCATCCGGTGGCCAAGGTCCTGGCTTTGGTCCAGGTCAAGGTGGTCCTCCTGGCCCACCACCAAGCACTGCACCATCACAAAAGTCTACCTTAGGAGGTCCAAGCGTACAGTTTGTAGATCCCGGAGCCATCAGGCCCTGTAGATATCAATATGTTTATATCTGGCCATCCTATGGCAGACCTTTCTGGGCATGGTTAACCTTCGTAGGCCGCCGTTCTGTTTCCGGCTATCGTTGGAATGGCCGCAGATGGGTATATTTTGGTATGGATTTGAGACAAATAGAAAGCTTTGTATGCTACTAAAAAAGACCCATAGTATCATGTACCGAACCCAAGAATATAGGCATTGAACAGAAAAAACCCCTTATTGTAGAATTAATACATCTACGATAGGGGGCTTTCAAATGAGTAAGAATAAAAGTATTTATACGCCAATTAAGGTGCTGGAAAAAGAAATATTTTAATTGAAAGAGCTAGGCAAAACAAATAAAGAGGTTATAGAGATTCTGTTTTTACCTAACTTAAAAGTAGTTAAAAACATGATTAATCGACACCGAAAGAATGCGCAGACACTTGACACACCAAGAAACGCGGACGCCCTAAAGCAAAATTATCACTGCTTGTTCAAATATATATTGTATTTATGCTCTAACTCACTAAGTTTAGCTGACAATTCTACATCTGAGTACTTTGTATCCGCCAATATAATCTTAACTAGATCTTCTTCTATCATTTGTTTCAAGTTCAATAAGTCTAAATTCTCTGTATTCCACAGTTTCATTTGGCTATCTTTCATTTGGTTCAACACATGCTTCTTCGTCTGAAGAACCCGCTTATCCGCAACCTTCTCCTCTTCTATTGCTTTTATATTATCCTCTATATCTTTATTAACTGGGTAGTAGCCATCCTCGTTATCATTATATAATCTCATTTGTATTTCATTACTTAATAGTCCGTTTATAAATTCATAAGCTAATTCTGGATTTTTTGCATTTTTATTTACAGTAAACCCAGAGGCTTTTAACATTACTTCTTTATCACTGAACTCAGGCATCAAAACAGTCCCATATATATAATTAGCATTATAAACATCTATTGCTCGTAAAATATTTTCAAGTACCCCGCTTTCGATATGTCCCAATTCCTTATTTTTCTTCATTAAATACATGCTTTCTTGAAACTCCTCAGAATTATCATCAGTAATCATTCTAAAGTAGTTTTCAAGTTTATAGTTTTTATTTAGAATGTAGTTACCGCCCAAAATGTACTTTCTAGCATACTCTATATCCTTTATTATCTTTGGTGTATTTAAAGATATCCTATTATTCTCTCTATCATATGCCTTATCAATATCCAAAATAGACTCAAGGGTTATAAACCATTCATAAGCGTTAAAATGCATCTTATTTACTTTTAACCATTTTGTCCTTATTTCAAAACGATCCTGCGATGTCCAATTTATTTCGGGTTCTTCCATTTGTATTGATTTAAGCGCCTCTATATTTATAATTTTCGAATTATAATTAATCGAGACAGGAACAAAGTAGATTTCATCATCCAATAAACCTTTATACACCTTATTCAGATTCGGAATTTTGTCATTCAACTTAACTGCTGCACCTTGTCTTATTATTGGCTCAAGGGGCATAAATTGTGAAAATATTAGTTCAGAACCATTTTGGGCATTTAGCTTTATAGAAAGTTCTTTAATATACTCATCACGATCTTCCCATTCTATTAATCGCCCCGGACTAGAACCTAATTTTTCATAGTTAACTTCCACTCCAAAATCCTTCTTGAATTTATCCACGTAATATCTAAAGAACTTATTAGCAGTTAACGCCTCATGTTCAGCAGGATTGAGCATAATTGTCAATGTAGGAACTCCATCCTTAGGATTAGGTATAACTACCCCCGTGTGCTCTCCAACTTCTTTAGCTCCATTACTACAAGCCGTTTGAGAAATAACCAAAGTTAAAATCAGCAATATAACTAAGACTTTTCTTATCATAAACAACACTCCAGTCACCTTTTCCTTATATTTTAGTATACAGATGTAAATATTTCCTAAATAAATGCAAATTAAATGTAAGGTATTGGTAATTAATGCTTTTGTGAAATATAACCCTGCTTAGCAACCTTTTATGAGATGCACTATAAAAAAAGCAGCCTTATAAGCCACTTTTGATATTTATAATAAATTCTGTTCCTTCATTTAATCTACTTTTTACTTTTATGCTCCACCCGTGCAGTTCGACAATTTTCTTTACAAGATACAAGCCTATTCCACTGCCACCTGTTTTTCTAGTTCTAGACTCATCTACTCGGTAGAATATATCAAACACGCAGTGCAAGTCTCCTTCAGATATACCACAACCGTTATCCCTAACAATCAGTTCAACTATCTCTTCCCTCTTAATGCAGCTGATCTCTACAAATCCACCTTCTCTACTATATTTAATGCTGTTATCAACCAGATTAATTAATATCTCTTTAAATCTCGCTTCATCCATTAATACAGCCACATTCTTCTGGCATTTATTTATCAGTTCTATATCATATTGGTCAGCAAGAGGTAGAAATAATTTAATTATTGAATCTACTTCTTCATATAAGTCTACAGGCCTCATATTTAACTCTATTTCCTCTAACCTCGTTACAATAAGTAGTGAACTAACCATTAAAGAAAGCCTGTCAATTTCACCATTTACATCTATCAAATACTCCTTATAGGTTGATATTTCATTATTACCTTCTATTAAGGATTCTATTAAAGCCTTGATAGAAGTTAGCGGAGTTTTTAACTCATGAGAAACGTCACCAATGAATCTCCTCCTGTAGCTTGCCTATCTCATCATTCCTGACAATATCCACTTTTGTATCCAGCTTACCTCTAAGAATTTCTTCAGAGGCCGCGGTCAGTTTCTCTATAGGACTCGAAAGCTTGCGCCCAAATATAAACGATAAAAATATAGCAATTATACATGCAATTACAGAAATTATAATTACCTGATGTTCTAAATCCTTAACATCCTGATAAATCTGGTCCACAGAAACAGATATCAATACTACCCCCGTTAATTGCTTATTTTCTAATATGGGCGTAGCAACAATCATAATATTTTGGTTATCCATATGATAATATTGTATCGCTTGTTCTTTAGACTCAATAACTCTAACAACTTCATCATTATCAAGTTGTTTCCCTATATAATAGGCATAATTGTCAGCCAGCACTTTGTTTTCTTTATTTACTATGAGTACTCGACCATCTAATTTAGCACTGTTTTCTCTCATTGTACCATTCAGTTCCATGATATCGTCTAGCTTGTCCTTTACAACATTACCTATAATTTCTGCAAATGCAATTTGTCGGTCTTGGTTTTTATCTAATTGCTCTTGCCTATAGGTTAAAATAATTAGAAAATCCAGAGTAGAAATTGTGGCTATTATAATAAGCCCATATACCACCGCCATGGTAAAACTGATTCTCTTTAACATAGCCTCTATCCCCTCTTGAAATAATAACCCACACCCCATTTTGTTTTTATCAGCTGTGGTTTAGCGGCGTCTTCTTCTACCTTTTCGCGCAAGTTGCTAATATGAACATCTACAGTGCGCGTATCAAATATATTTTCATTCCATACTATATCAAATAAATTCTCTCTAGTGAAAACTCTGCCTGGACTCTTTATCAACGTCTTTAATAACTCAAATTCTTTGCTTGTCAACTCAATTTCTCTCTCACCTTTTAAAACTGTTCTTGATAAAATATTGATTTTAAAACTATCTACTTGTAGAACTTCCTCTTCATCATGTTTCTTTATATATCTTCTATAAACAGCATTGATACGCGCAATAAGCTCTCTTGTATGAAATGGCTTTGTCACATAATCGTCGGCCCCAAATTCAAGGCCTAAAACTTTATCAATGTAGTCATCTTTAGCTGTAAGCATAATTATTGGGATATCATTTTTCTCACGAATCTTTTTGCATAAAGTTATTCCGTCTATTTCAGGCAGCATTATATCAAGTAAAATTAAATCTAGTTGTTGAAAATTCACCATCTCCAGGGCCTTTTTGCCATCATAAGCCACATAAACTTGAAATCCATTTTGCTCTAGACTATTCATAAGCCCCTTTACTATAAGCTTTTCATCATCCACAATAAGTATATTCACTTAATTTTCACCAACCTTTAATCTTGAAATAGCGCGATATTCATTTAGGCTCTCTAGATTAACATGATCTCAAATTTCCTATATTCCACACACCTTCTCAATTCCCTTTTATTTCCTCCTCACTTCGTCAACAAACTGCTTAGCTTACCTCTAAAATGTTTAACATCACCATTAAATAGTACAATCTTAATCCCCATTTCCTCTGCCCGTTGATATATCATTTCTCCTCGCTCCGGTTGCTGTGTGGAAACCAATACCTTTGTAACCTTACGCCCACCTAAATGTTCTGCATAAACCTCCAATTCATTTAGAGCTTCTACATCATACTTTTCTGTATCCTTGCAGGATATGCATACCAGATGAGAATTTACTGATGCTACCACATCCAATTCATTATGCACCTGCAGCTCCTCATCCCA